>NZ_JADPIX010000006.1:0-180050 GCF_023073155.1 Bradyrhizobium sp. 45
AACCTGCGCCGCCCCCGGCTGCGGCTCCGCAACAGCACGCGCCGACACCGCCGCCTCCGGCACCGCCTTCCGCGCGCCCGGCTCCCCCGCCGCCAGCACCGCCGTCCGCCGCGGCTCCGCAGCACGCACCGACGCCGCCTGCGGCAGCAACTCCGCAGGGACGCCCAGCGCCGGCGCCCACGGCAACACCGTCGCCTGCGCCGGCCGCTCCGACCGCGCGACCGGGTGCTCCGGCTGCACCTGCAGCCACACCGTCACCGACGGCGACTCCTGCGCCGACCGCGACGCCGGCTCCAGGCAGCACGCCGGGCACGCCGCCGACTGGCCGCCCCGGTACGCCGACTCCCGGTGGCACTCCGACGCCGCCGCCCGGCCGTCCAGGTTCGCCTCCTGCGCCTAGTGCAACTCCGGCTCCGACAACGACGCCGGCCCCCGGTGGCGCCGTGACACCGCCCCCTGGACGCCAGGGTGGTGCGCCTCCTGCTGGTGCACCCGCTGCCGGAGCTCCGCCGACCCAGCCGCAGGCAGGCGCCCCGCCCCGGCCGCCGGCTCCCCCCGCCGGCGCCGCTGCACCGAGCACCGTGCCGGGCTCGGCGGCTGCGACCCCGCCGCCCAACAGGGCGCAATACGCGGCGCCCACGGTTGCGCCGGCGTTCCGCGCCGCGCCCACGACGACCACGCCCCTGCCGCCACCGCCGCGTCCGCCGCAGCGTGACCTGACGCCGCTCGCGATCGGTGCAGGTGTCGTCGCCGGTGCCGTGATCGGCGCCACCATCGCCGACTACCGCAACCAGCGCCGCGAGTCGGTCGAAGGCGGCCGCACCGTCTACACCGAGCCGGACCGCATCATCATCCGCGATCCGGGTGGGCAGACCTACGTCCGCGGCAACGATCTCTATCGCTTCCGCTATGGCGCCCGCGACATCCGCACCGAAACTGTCGGCGCCGATACCCGCACCGTGGTGATCCGTCCCGACGGCAGCGAGATCATTACCGTTGTAGGTCAGGACGGTCGGCTGCTGCGGCGAATCCGCAGGGACCCGGCCGGGCGCGAGCTCGTCATCATCGACAACAGCTACCGCGATCCGCAGTCGGTCGGCGGTTTCTATGTCGACGCGCCGCCGCCCGTCGTCAACATGCCCTACGATCGCTATATCGTCGACGCCCAGGAGGCCTCGCCGGACGTGATCTACGAGACGATGGTGGCGCCGCCGGTGCAGCGGATCAACCGTCGCTACACGCTCGACGAGATCCGCTACAGCCCGAATGTTCGCATGCAAATGCCGAGCATCGACCTCAACACGATCAACTTCGAGACCGGATCGTGGACCATCCCACCGGACCAGGCGGCGAAGCTGCAGTCGATCGCGGACGGTCTCAACCGTGCGATCCAGGCCAACCCGCGCGTGGTGTTCCTGATCGAAGGTCACACCGACGCGGTCGGCAACGACGTCGACAATTTGTCATTGTCGGACCGTCGTGCGCAGTCCGCGGCCGAATTGCTGACCCAGCAATTCGGTGTGCCGTCTGAAAACCTGACGTCGCAAGGCTATGGCGAGCAGTACCTGAAGGAGCAGACGCAAGGACCGAGCGCGATCAACCGGCGCGTCACCGTCCGCAACATCACGCCGTTGCTCAACGGCGGCCAGGCCTCGCTGCCGCCGCCCCCGCCCGGCACCGCGCCGCCGCGCTGAGGCGACACACAAATGCAAAATGGCCGGGAGCAATCCCGGCCATTTTTTGTTTTGTTTCGTAGCCCGGATGGAGCGTGTCAGCTCTTGTCGCTCTCCAGCCGGAAGATCTGCGAGCCTTCGCTGCCCGAGAGCAGGCCCGTGTCGCTGTAGAGCTTCAGCTTGGCGCGGGTATCGTTGATGTCGAGGTTGCGCATGGTGAGCTGACCGATGCGATCGGCCGGCGTGAACGCCGCGTCCTCGACCTTCTCCATGCTGAGCCGCTCCGGCGCATAGGTGAGGTTCGGGCTTTCGGTGTTGAGGATCGAGTAGTCGTTGCCACGGCGCAGCTCGAGCGAGACCTCGCCGGTGACGGCGCGCGCGACCCAGCGCTGCGCGGTCTCGCGCAACATCAGGGCCTGCGAATCGAACCAGCGGCCCTGGTAGAGCAGGCGTCCGAGGCGCATGCCGCTGATGCGGTACTGCTCGATGGTGTCTTCGTTGTGGATGCCGGTGACGAGGCGCTCATAGGCGATGTGCAGCAGCGCCATACCGGGCGCTTCATAGATGCCGCGGCTCTTGGCCTCGATGATGCGGTTCTCGATCTGGTCGCTCATGCCGAGGCCGTGGCGGCCGCCGATGGCGTTAGCTTCGAGGAACAGCGCGACGGGATCAGAGAAGGTCTGGCCGTTCAGCGCGACCGGCTGGCCTTCCTCGAAACGCACCACAACCTTCTCGGCCTTGACGTTGCAGTCGTCACGCCAGAACGGCACGCCCATGATCGGGTTGACGATCTTGATGCCGCTGTCGAGACTTTCAAGATCCTTGGCCTCGTGCGTCGCGCCGAGCAGATTGCTGTCGGTCGAATACGCCTTCTCGGCGCTCATCTTGTAGGCAAAGCCCTGCGCCGTCATGAACGCCGACATCTCGGCGCGGCCGCCGAGCTCGTCAATGAACTGCTGGTCGAGCCAGGGCTTGTAGATGCGCAGGCCCGGATTGGTCAGGAGGCCGTAGCGATAGAAGCGCTCGATGTCGTTGCCCTTGAAGGTCGAGCCGTCGCCCCAGATGTTGACGCCGTCCTCCTTCATCGCCGCGACCAGCATCGTGCCGGTGACGGCGCGCCCGAGCGGCGTGGTGTTGAAATAGGTGATGCCGCCGGTCGAGATATGAAAGGCGCCGGACTGGATAGCGGCGATGCCTTCGTGGACGAGCTGCGTGCGGCAATCGACCAGCAGCGCTTTCTCCGCGCCGAACTCCATCGCCTTGCGCGGGATCTCGTTGTAATCGGCCTCATCCGGCTGGCCGAGATTGGCGGTATAGGCGTAGCAGCGCGCGCCCTTCTGCTTCATCCAGAGCAGCGCCGCGCTGGTATCGAGGCCGCCCGAAAAAGCGATGCCGACTTTCTCCCCCTTGGGCAGGCTTTTCAGGATCGTGGTCATGGGGCTTCCAATCGGTCTCGAAGGGCTGATGTCGTTTCACGGGTTGACCGCGCGAATATCAAATTTCGCGGGGCTCGGCACCCCTTTAATGGCTCAAACTGACGGCTCGGCACCCGTCTTGCGTCCGAACAGGCGCTGGCGGAGCCGGTAAGCGGGCATGTTCAGCCGAGTCAGGGCGGCATCGACCGCCTCGTCGGAAAACCGGGTCCGCGGCCAGCGGTAAATCAGCGCGTAGGCAAACCAGATCACGACGAAGGTGACGAGGCCGGCGATCGACACGTCGGTGAAGAAATGGCCGCCAAAGGCCATCCGCAGCCCGCTGGTCACGAGGCCGAACACCACGGCTCCGGCATAAGCGAGCGGTCGCCACGCCGGCGGTGCCAGTGCGGCCGGCGCCAGCGTCCAGAACGCGGTCGCGCCCTCGCCCGAGAAGAACGAGCAGTTGCGCGCGCAGCCCCCGCGCGGATCCCACCACGGCACGAATTGCTGGTCGCCGGCGAACTGCGTCACCACCACCGGGCGCGGCCGGCCCCAATAGGACTTGAAGGCGAGATTGGTGAGGATGCCGGCCGACATGATGATCGTGACCAGCAGGAAGACGATCGCGCGACCGGATACCATCAGCGGGCGGTCGGGCCGGACCATCTTGACCACGAGCGCGATCAGCGCAGGCAGCACGAACGCCCAGGCGACCCACATCGCGGCGTCGCGCGCGAAGCCGGCCCAACCGTTCAGCTTGAGCGGAAACGTTTTCGTCTCAGGGTCGAAGAACAGCGCGGCGAGCTTGAGATCAAGCTCGGGATAGAGGCCGAAAACGACGCCGATCACGAGCCACAGCGCCAGGGCGATGAAGAGTCCAGTCCGGTTCATGGCGCGCGGTTTAGCCCAGTGGGAAAGGGATGAAAACCCCGTGACAAGTCAGAAAGTCACCGCGCATCCGGCCGCGAATTCGACGGCAGCGGCGGAGGCGGTTGGCGCGCAGGCGGCGGATTGCGCCAAGCGCCGGCATTGCGGCCGGCGATCAGCCAGTAGACGACGCCGGCGACGATGCCCGCGCCGGTCATGATCTCCAGATGCCGCCGCACAATGCCTTCGAATTGCAGCGTGTCGGAATGAAACGGGACCAGGCCGAGATAGCAGGCGAGCCCCACGACGCCTCCGCCCACGGCATAGGCGAGCGCGCTGCGGATGTAGAGCGCCTCGGTGATCGCCACGATCACCGCCGCCGGCACCAGCGCAAAGCCCGAGACGAAGATGAAGCCGAACCCGAGCAGGATATCGATCGTGCCCTGATCGACGGGACCGGCGCCGAGATCGGCGAACTCCGGAAACAACAGCGCGACGACAACGATCATGCCGCCGACGAAACAGGCGGCGAGGAAGCCGATGAAGATGACGACGAGGCGGCCGATCAGGGACATGATGGGAACGAATTGGTGACTGACGGCGTCGCCACATCCACAATCGTCATGCCCGGGCTTGACCCGGGCATCCACGACTTGCTCTCTCGTGGCTCGACGTGGATGGCCGGGTCAAGCCCGGCCATGACGGGCGTTGAGAGCGTCGCCATCATCAATATCAATCCGTCATCGCCATGGCCCGCAGCGTCTGGCGTTCACGGGCCGAGAGCTTTTCCGTCTCCGACTTGAGCTGGCCGCAGGCGGCGAGGATGTCGCGGCCGCGCGGAGTGCGCACCGGCGAGGAATAGCCGGCGTTGAAGACGTATTCGGAGAATTTTTCGATCTGGTCCCAGTCCGAGCACTCATAGGCGGTGCCGGGCCAGGGGTTGAACGGGATCAGATTGATCTTGGCGTGAATGCCCTTGAGCATCTTCACCAGCAGCTTGGCATCGTCGAGCGAATCGTTGACGCCCTTGAGCATCACATATTCGAAGGTGATGCGGCGCGCGTTCGAGGCGCCGGGATAGTCGCGGCAGGCCTGCAGCAATTCCTTGATCGGATATTTGCGGTTGAGCGGCACCAGCTCGTTACGCAGCTCGTCGCGCACCGCATGCAGCGAGATCGCGAGCATCACTCCAATCTCCTCGCCCGCGCGCACGATATTCGGGACCACACCCGAGGTCGACAGCGTGATGCGGCGGCGGGAGATGCCGATGCCTTCGTTGTCGCCGACGATCAGCAGCGCGTCGCGCACCGCGTCGAAATTGTAGAGCGGCTCGCCCATGCCCATCATCACGATGTTGGTGACGCGGCGCGTACCGTCTTCGCGATCGGCCCAATCATTCAGACGATCGCGCGCCACCATCACCTGTCCGACGATCTCCCCGGCGGTGAGATTGCGCACCAGGCGCTGCGTGCCGGTGTGGCAGAACGAGCAGTTCAGCGTGCAGCCGACCTGGGAGGACACACACAACGTGCCGCGATCGGTTTCGGGGATGTAGACGCACTCGACTTCATGCGCCCGCTCGACATTGTCGCCGCTCGGCAGCCGCAGCAGCCATTTGCGGGTGCCGTCGTTGGAGATCTGCTCGGCCACGACTTCGGGCCGGTCGACGGTGAAATGTTGCGCGAGCTCGGCACGAATGCCCTTCGAGACCGACGTCATCTCTTCGAAATTCTGGGCGCCACGGAAATACATCCAGTGCCACAGCTGCTGCACGCGCATCTTGCGCTGCGCCGGTGCAACGCCGATCTCGCCGAGGCGATCGGCAAGCTCGGTGCGCGACAGGCCGATCAGCGAGGGCCTCGCCGGCGGCACATAGGTCTCGAGCGGAGTCTTCTCCACCAGTGTTGCGTTGTGCGGCTCGGTCGTCGGTTGCATGGAATGGCCTGATTTAGGTGGTCGTTCTGGGATGGTCCAAAGGACTAAACCCGGAACCTCGAGATTCCGAGTTCGATGCTACGCATCGCCCCGGAATGACGGGAGAAAATCTGGAACGCGCCCTATATAGCAACCGGAACGGCCGATTGCGACCTTATCGACCGCAGGCTTAACGCCTGCAATCCTGCGCGATCTTGTCGAGCGCCTGGGCAAGGCCCTTCAGCGAAAAGGTGTCGGTGGTCTCGGTCCCCTTGGACGACATGCCCTTGACCACGAGATCGGCGGATTTGCGCATGGCCTCGACCATCCGCTCTTCCTCGGCCGCGTTCTTGATCCAGAGACCGTCGCCCTGCGAGTACATGGCGAAAGCGGCGCCGCCCACCTCGACCGAGGATTCAGAGCCCGGCTTCAGCGCATAGCCGATCATGACCGAGACTTCGTTGTTGACCTTCTCCGCCGGGCGGGTGGAGACGAAGGCATAGGCAGGATCGCGCGGCCGATTCGGCGGGTTGGTCTTCGACGACGACGGCTTGGCCAGCGCGAAGCAGACCTTTTTGCCGTTGGGCGCGGCCGAATAGGCGCCCCAGGTGCCGAACTGACCGATCAGGGTTGGCTCCGCGCCGCCGGCAACCGCCGCGTGCGGGGCCGCCGGCTTGCTCTCGGGCTTTGCAGCCGTCTTTCCGGTCGTATTGGCCGCCGGCGCGGCCGGTTTCGGCGCGGCCTCTTTCGGTGCAGTCTTGGGCGCAGGCTGCGCCGTCTGCGCCCGCGCGGAATCGATGATTCCACAGGCCGCCACGCCCGTCATCAAAGCTAAAATCAGCACCCGCCACATGCTGGAGTGGTTCCCTCAATATTGTGACTGGAAGATGGCCCGGTCGCGCATTGTCCCCGGGGCAGGGATAGCCGGGAAAGTCCAATTTGGGAAGGCAGTTAGCGAAGGTCGCGGCGACTAGGCCCTGGATCGCGCCGCGCGTTGCTCCGCCCATTGCGCATCGGTCCAGCGCAACAAATCCTCGACGCCGGAGCTGCGCAAATGCGCGCCACCGTCGATCACCACCATCTCGCCGTTGATGTAGCCGGCACGGTCGGAGACTAGGAAGCTGGCGAGGTCGGCAAGCTCGGGGTGCTCGCCGGCTCGTCCCATCGGGTTGCGCGCGGCCCACCCTTCGTCGCGACCCTCGGGGCGGAGCTGGCCCGAGGCGCCGGCGGTCGGGAACGGTCCCGGCGCGATCGCGACGGTGCGGATTCCCTTCGGGCCCCATTCCACGGCGAGACTTTTGGTCATCGCCAACACGGCCGACTTCGCCATCGCCGACGGCACGGTGAAGGCGCGACCGGTGATGGTCGAGGTCGAGAGGATCGAGAGCACGACGCCGCCATGCTTGCCGTCGATCCAGCGCTTGCCGGCGGCAAGCGTGCAATACATCGCACCATGCAGGGTCGGCGCGAGAATCGCATCCGCGGCGCGGAATGAGAGATGCTCACTCTGCGCGATGAAAGTCGCAGCCGCATTGTTGACGAGAATATCGAGCGGCGCCCCGCGCCAGATCGCGTCCATCATGCTCTCGACGGCGGTGCCGTCTCGGATATCGCAGGCGATCGTGGTGACCTTGCCGCCGTTCTCTTCGCGCATCTTGCTCGCCGCCGCCTCGAGCCGATCGAGCTTGCGGCCGCAGATCACGAGCTCGGCGCCGAGCGCGAGGAAACGGTGCGCCATTGCAGCACCGAGGCCCGAACCGCCGCCGGTGACGAGGATGCGCTTGTCCTTGAGCAGGCCTGTTTCAAACATGGTTTGAATCCTTCTTGTTTCGTCGTTGCGCGCGCAGCGGGAAACCGTACCGCGGAAATAGGCTTCGCTACGCTCCCAATGACGGGAGGATAGGCTCCTGCGTTCCAACTGACAAAGAAACCGGATTGTCGCCCGCACCTAAATCCGGCAGAAACGGGCAAACTATAAATCCACTCGAAACGCCCAGTACTTCACTTCTCAAGAAGGTGCCGCCATGAAAGCCATCCTCTGCTCGCAATATTGCCAGCCCGACGATCTCGTTCTGGCCGACGTGCCGGATCCGGTGGCCGGTCCCGGCGAAGCCGTGATCGCGATCAAGGCTGCGGCGCTGAACTTCTTCGACATCCTGATGATTCAAGGCAAGTACCAGATCAAGCCGCCATTCCCGTTCTCGCCGGCCGCCGAAGTGGCTGGGGTGATCGAGAGCATCGGTCCCGGCGTGACTGATCTGAAGATCGGCGATCGCGTCGTCGCCTCCTGCGGCCACAACGGCGCGCGCGAAAAGATCGCGCTGCCGGCGGCATCGATCGTGAAGATCCCCGACAATCTCGATTATGACCGCGCGGCCGGCATCATCATCATCTACGGCACCGCGCTGCATGCGCTGGAAGATCGCGCGAGCCCGAAGCCGGGCGAGACGCTCGCGGTGCTCGGCGCCGCCGGCGGCACCGGACTTGCCGCGTGCGAGCTCGGCAAGCTGATGGGCCTGAAGGTGATCGCCTGCGCCTCGTCGGACGAGAAGCTCGAATTCGCGAAGGCGCACGGCGCAGAACTCGCGCTCAATTACGGCAAGGAAGCTTTGAAGGAAGGCCTGCGAAAGCTTACGGGCGGCAAGGGCGTCGACATCATCTTCGATCCGGTTGGTGGCACCTATGCCGAGCAGGCCCTGCGCTCGATTGCCTGGGAAGGCCGCTTCCTCGTGATCGGCTTCGCCGCCGGCGACATTCCGAAGATGCCGCTGAACCTCGCGCTGCTGAAGGGCTGCGATATCCGCGGCGTGTTCTGGGGCGCCTGGACCCGGCTCAACCCGGAAAAGAACCGCGCCAATCTCGAGAAGCTCGTGAAGTGGACAGCGGAAGGAAAGATCTCCTCGCATGTCGATCGCGTCTTCCCGCTGGCGCAGACGGCGGATGCGCTCAAGGTGCTCGCCGGACGCCAGGCGATGGGCAAAGTGATCCTGCATCCGTGAGGCTATGCGGCACGACGTGTGTCGGTACGGCCGCTCGCCACGAGCTCAACTGTCATCGCCCGGCTTGACCGGGCGACCAGTACTCCGAGACGTCAGTCATTGAATCGAGAAGCCGCGGCGTACTGGATTCCCGCCTTCGCGGGGAATGACCGCGAGCGCGGGACAGGCAGTGTCCGCGCCGCCGCCGGGTCAATCCCCGTCAACCATTGTCGACAAAATTGCGGGGCATTCCTCCGCCTCGCCTCAATCAAACCCAAATATCTCCCGATTCGCGCAAGCCGCCGACGTTTTTTGGGCTGATTCAGACGGCGATTTACCGGCTCCAGTTTGCGGGGCATTTCTGGACAACAACAAAAAGACTGAAGCCGGGATGCCCCAGCGTTGCGTTAGTAGTGGGGAGCATCACCATGGAGACGACGGCGTACCGCCCGTCCAGGGAATCGAGATCGTTCGATTCCGATCAAGCTGCATCACATCCGGCCGTCGCGTCCTATATCCGTGCGCGCGCCGCGCGGCTCGATCTGTCACCGGAAGATCCAATTCCACTGTTCCTGTCCGATCCGCTCGGTGTGCCGGAGTCAGGCGAATATACGGCGCGGGCGTTGGGTCCCCGGCTCAGAATTGTCCCGCGTGTTCTCGCGGCGGTTCTCATCGCATCCACGCTGGCCGTTGCGGCCGCGCTGTATCAGCCCAGTCTCCGCAATCTCTTCGCCGCCGACGCTGCCGGCCCGACGGGTGCCGAGCTGGACCAGGCCATGGCGTCGGCCAACGTGCCGGACAGGCCTCAGACCGCGTACAAGGACCCGGCGCGCTTGAGCAACACAAGGCTGGCGAGCGCTGACGCGCAGGATCTCCCCGCAGCCTCAGCTCCGAGCCGCGAAGCGATTGCGACTGCCTATCAAACCGCGCTGCAAGCCCAGGCGCCCGGGCCAGTCGCGGCGCCGCCTGCGCCCCCACCGCCCGCTAAGACGCTCGATGCCGACACACTGGCTGGGCTGATGGCGCGCGCGAACGGTCTGTTGGCGGTCGGCGACATTGCCGCGGCGCGCCTGCTGCTCGAACGGGCCGCCAATGCACAGGATGCAACGGCTGCATTTCTGCTCGCGCAAACCTATGACCCGGCGGTGCTGGGCACGAGCGACGCGCGGCGCGTTGCTGCCGACGCGACCGCCGCGCGCGACTGGTACCAAAAGGCCGCAGGCCTTGGATCGGCGGAGGCGCGGCAACGCCTCGCCCAGCTTCAGAACTAGAACTCTTTAGGGGATATCATGCGTAATGCTTTGAGAATGGCGCTTGCCGCCATCATGATGATCTATGCCTTCGCGGCACGCGCGGAGCAGACCGAATATGATCCGGCCAAGGTCTCTGACAGCCTGAAAGCCATCTTCCAGTTCGGTTCGACCTCGACCAAGCAGTCGCTGAACGCCAACACCGTGACGTTGATCACCGGCACGATCGGCGGCACCTATGTGCAATTCGGCGCCGACCTCGCCTCCGTGCTCGACGACGGCAACAGGATTCGTGTGTTGCCAATCGTCGGCCGAGGTTCGGTGCAGAGCGTTGCCGACATCCTGTTCCTGCAAGGCGTCGATCTCGGAATCGTCCGCGCGGATACGCTCGACTATCTCGAGCGCAAAGGTTTTGCCAAGGACATCAAGAAGCAATTCACCTATGTGACGAAGCTCTACAACGAAGAGATGCAGGTGATCGCGCCAAAATCGGTCGCGACACTCAAGGATCTGGAAGGCAAAACTGTAAGCGTCGATCTGCCCAACGGCGGCACCTTCGTCACCGCGCTCACCGTGTTCGAGCGGCTCGGGATCAAGGCGAAATTCGTTTATGTCGAGCAGCGCATCGCGATGGAGAAACTGAAGGCCGGCGAGATCGACGCCGTCATCGTGGTCGGCGGCAAACCGTACAAGTCCGTTTCGACCTTCGGCAATGACGGCCGCTTCCACCTTGCGACCGTGGATTATGCAAAGCCCCTCCAGAGCGACTATCTGCCGGCGACGCTGACCGCCAAGGACTATCCGAACCTGGTCAAGGAGGGCGAGAGCGTGGACACCATCGCGGTGCCGGCCGTGCTCGCGGCCTACAACTGGGCGCCCAACACCGAGCGCTACCGCAAGCTTGCACTGTACGTGGACGCGTTCTTCACGAAATTCCCGACGCTGCAGAACCCGCCCTTCCATCCAAAGTGGAAGGAGGTCTCGCTCGCGGCGCCCCTGGCGGGCTGGAACAGATTGCCGGTGGCGCAGCAATGGCTCGACCGCCACGGCGTCGAACCGGTGACGCGGCAACGCTTCGAGGCGTTCCTGCGACAGAGCCCCTCGGCCGCAAAAGTGTCCGACGCGGACAAGGAAACGCTGTTCAAGCAATTCCAGGCGTGGGACGCCGAAAAGGCCCAGGCCCAGGCGCAGGCGGAGAAGAAGTAGCGAGCAGTCATCCACACATACAGCTGTCATCGCCCGCGAAGGCGGCGATCCAGCATTCCGAGACGGTTATGGTTCAATCGGAAGGCCGCGGCGTGCTGGATTCCGCACCATCGCGAGGAATGACAGCGGAGTATGCGGCGACAGCTATTGCGCGGCTTCCGGCTCCACCTCATCCACCCCGCGCTTCAGCGCGGCGCGGGCGGCTTCGCGATGCTCGTTCGTGATGTGGCTGGCAACCATGCGGATCGCGGTGGCGAGTACGGCGGCGTCATCGGTGAAGCCGAGGATCGGCATCACGTCGGGAACGAAATCAAACGGCAGGATGAAATAGGCGATCGCCCCGAGCAGCGAGGCCTGGACATGGCGTGGCGTCTGGCGGTCGAACGCGCAGTAATAGGCCGCGAGCAGATCCTCCGCGAACGGCAGATGCGCGGCGACACGCTTCAGCTTGCGCCAGAAGCGGCGGCGCACGCTCTCACGATCTTCCGCGAGCCGGTCGGCGGGCTCGAAACCGACGCTGTGTTCGGCAGCCATGTTCGACAAACTCCCCGTTCCAGCCTGGGTGGCAGATCGCCGCATCCCGTGCTGATCACAAGATGGGGACGCGGCCTTCCCCTGCAAGACGTCAGCCTGGTGTCAGCTTGGCGATGGCGTTCATCGCCTTGGCGAGCTCGATGTCGAGCGCGGTGACGCCGCCGGCGTCATGGGTCGACAGCACCACCTCCACCGTTTTGTAGACATTGCGCCATTCGGGGTGGTGGTCCATCTTCTCGGCGACCAGTGCCGCGCGGGTCATGAAGCCGAACGCCTCGTTGAAATCCTTGAAGACAAAGGTTTTCCCGATCGCCTCGCGTCCTTGAGCCTCGGTCCAGCCAGGTAGTTCGCCCAGCGCCTGCCTGCGTGCCTCCGCCGAGAGCCGTTCTGTCATCCTCGCCTCCGTCCTTTCAGGGGAACTTTACCCTAACACCGCACTGACGCCCCGGGTTCATACGGGATTGGACCCCATCCGCTAACCATAACGGAGATGTAACCCTGCCGGACAAGAAATTTGCTACACTTGCAGGCGTAAACCGCCGGCCAAGATGAAACTGAGCCTCAAGCGAATGTTCGGGAGATCGATGACCGGGGGATTGGACCTGGCCGAAGCGCCCACCCCGCCCTCGCCGCGATCATCGGCGCGGAAGACGGCGCTCGTGACTCTCGCGCTGGTGCTCGCGATCGTTGGCGCGCTCGCCGGCGGCTATTACTTTGCCATGCGGCCGGTGACGCTGAAGATCGCGGTCGGCCCCGCCAACAGCGATGACGTCAAGGTCGTGCAGGCACTGACCCAGGCCTTCGCGCAGCATAAGAGTTCTGTGCGGTTGCGCCCGATCCAGACCGACGGCGCCACCGCCAGCGCCAATCTGCTCGCGGAAGGCAAGGCCGATCTTGCCATTGTGCGCGGCGACGTCGACGTACCGAAGAACGCGCAAGCGGTTGCGACCCTGCGCAAGAACGTCGTGGCGCTATGGTCCGTGTCCGGCAAGGGCAAGAAGAAGGGCGCGAAGATCACCAAGATCGCGCAGCTCGCCGGACATCGGGTCGGCGTGGTCGGCCGCACCCAGGCCAACGTCAATTTGCTCAAGGTGATCCTGCAGCAATACGGTGTCGATCCCGCCAAGGTCGAGATCGTGCAATACCCGGCAACCGAAGCCGTCGAAGCGATCAAGGCGCAGAGGGCTGATGCCTATCTCGCGGCCGGTCCCGTCAACAGCAAGATCACGGCGGAGGCGATCGCCGCTTCCACCAAGGATTTCGGCACGCCGACCTTTCTCGCGATCGATTCCGCGGATGCGATCGCCCAGAACCATCCGGTCTATGAAGCGGCCGAGATTCCCGCGGGCACTTACGGCGGCTCGCCCGATCGTCCCGATGACGAGGTCAAGACCATCAGCTTCTCGCACCACATCGTGGCGCGCAAAGCAGTGTCCGAAACCACCATCGCGGCGTTCACGCGCCAGCTTTTCTCCGTACGCCAGCAATTGGTGACGGAATTCCCGCTGGCGGCGAAGATCGAAACGCCCGACACCGACAAGGATGCGGTGATTCCCGTGCATCCCGGCGCCGCCGCTTTCGTCGACGGCGAAGAAAAGACCTTCCTCGACAGATACAGCGATTACATCTGGTGGACCCTGATGGCGCTCTCGGCCATGGGCTCGATCGGCGCCTGGTTTGCGGGCTATCTGAAGAAGGACGAGCGCGACAACAACAGCCATCTGCGCGAGCGGCTGCTCGACATGATCACCGCCGCTCGAAAGAGCGAAACGACCGAAGATCTCGATCAGATGCAGACCGAGGCCGACGAGATCCTGCGCGATACGCTGCGCTGCTACGACCACGGCGCGATCGAGGAAGGTGCGCTCACCGCCTTCAACATCGCGCTCGACCAGTTCCATGCGGCGGTTGCCGACCGCAAGGCGGTGCTGTTCAGCCTGCCGCAGAACCTGCAGCGCGCCGGTGCCCAATTCCGGGCCGCTGGCAACGCGTAAGCGCTCGCGCGTTATCGCCGCGTCACATTGTCTCAATATAGCGTCTGCTTCACCATGGCGACCGCCCTGGGCGATCGCCTCACGCGATATCGAGACCGTCTTCATGAACATCAAATTCTCCCGCCGCCGTTTCCTGACGACCAGCGCCGGCGCGCTCGGCGCGGTCGCAATGCCCCATCTCTCCCGCGCGGCCGACCGGCCGGCGGTGACCCATGGCGTGCAGTCGGGCGACGTCACCGTCGACAGCGGCGTGGTCTGGGCGCGCACCGACCGGCCCGCACAGATGCTGGTCGAGGTGGCGACGACGGAGTCGTTCAGGGATGCCCGCGCGCTGCCGCCGATCGCGGCGCTGCCCGACAGCGACTTCACCGCGAAGATGCTGATCGAAAACCTGCCGGGCGGACAGGACATTTTTTATCGCGTCCGCTTCCGCGATCTTTCGCACACCGCGGTGGAGGGCGAGCCGGTGACCGGCCGCTTCCGCACCGCACCCGCCGACCGTCGCGACGTCAGCTTCGTCTGGGGCGGCGACGTCGCAGGACAAGGCTGGGGCATCAACCCTGATGACGGCGGCATGTTCACCTTCTCGGCGATGCGCAAGCACCGTCCGGATTTCTTCCTGCACTCCGGTGACACCATCTATGCCGACGGCCCTATCCAGTCCGAGGTGAAGCTCGCGGACGGCAAGATCTGGAAGAACGTCACGATTCCCGAGAAGGCCAAGGTCGCCGAGACGCTGGACGAGTACCGCGCCGCGCACAAATACAATTTCACCGACGACAATCTTCGCGCCTTCAATGCCGAAGTGCCGATCTTCGTGCAGTGGGACGACCATGAGGTGACCAACAACTGGTCGCTGTCGAAGGAGCTGCCGGCGACCTACAAGGAGCGCGACATCGCACTGCTTGCGGCCCGCGCAAGCCGTGCCTTCCACGAGATGTATCCGATGCGCGAGAGCATCGTCGAGCCCGGCCGCGTCTATCGCCAGATCTCCTATGGTCCCCATCTCGACGTGTTCGTGCTCGACGAGCGCAGCTATCGCGGCCCGAACGGCCCCAACCTCGAAACCGTTTACGACCCGGCCAGCTATTTCCTCGGCCCGGACCAGATCGCCTGGCTCAAGCGCGGCCTGTTGAATTCTCGCGCGACCTGGAAAGTGATCGCCTCCGACATGCCGCTCAGCCTCGTCGTGTCAGACACGCCGAAGGGGGGATCGGAAGCCATTGCGCAGGGCGACGGCCCGGTGCGCGGCCGCGAGTTCGAGATCGCCGACATCCTGCGTTTCATCAAGATGGCGCCGGTCAGCAACACCGTGTGGCTCACGGCGGACGTGCATTACGCGGCCGCGCATTATTACGATCCGAACAAGGCGCAATTCCAGGATTTCGAGCCGTTCTGGGAGTTCGTGTCGGGCCCGCTTCACGCGGGCACATTCGGTCCGAACGCGCTCGACAATACGTTTGGGCCGGAGGTGCGTTTCGTCAAGGCGCCCGGGAAAGACAACCAGAACCTGCCGCCATCCGCCGGCATGCAGTTCTTCGGTCACGTCAAGATCGACGGCGCTTCCGGCCAGATGACGGTGACCTTGCGCGACCGCGCCGACGTCGCGCTGTGGTCAACCACGCTCGATCCGAAGCCGGCCTGACGCCGTATCGCTAGTTCGCCGCGCGGACCTGGAGCGCCGCCTCCAGCGCGTCGCTCGAACACGGCTTCTGCAATCGCGGCTGGCCGGCGAATTCGGGCGGGATGCGCGCGTCAGCGCCGTAGCCGGTGACGAACACAAAGGGAATTTTCAGCGCCGCGAGCCGTTCGGCGACCGCAAAGCTGTTCTCGCGACTCAAACCGACGTCGAGCAAGGCGAATTCGGGGGCGTGCGCCGCGATTGCGGTCAGCGCCTGCGCCACTGAACCTACCGTGCGGACGCTCTTCACGCCAAATCCGAGCAGGCGATCTTCGAAGTCGATCGCGATGATCGGATCGTCCTCGACAATGAGCACATCGGCGGGACAGTTTGAACCATCGGAAACAGCGGGTGCCATCATCGTAACTTGGAGCATGAGGTTTCTCTGACTGGGATACCGCGTCACGACGCCTGTACCCGGCGCGGAGGTTCCCGGAACGAAACCACCACATCACAGTTGTTAGGTCTGTCTACTTGTGCACACAGGACCTCGTCGGAACTCGCTAAATGTGGAGGCGGATGGGAGTTTAAGATGGACGCGCGGACCAGCAACGCCACCGAGATCGATAGCCGGCCGACCAACAATCTGCTGCGGCGCTTGAGCCCGGCCGACTTCGCCCTGCTTGCGCCGCATGTCATGCTCGAAAGCGCCGCAGCGAATGAGCTGCTCTACAACCCCGGCGACGACGTCCAGGTCGTCCACTTCCCCTGCGGACCGTCGCTTGCAACCTTCCTCGTTCCCAATGAGGACGGCCGCGATGTCGAGACCATCCTGGTCGGCCGCGAAGGCGCGGTGGGCGGCATCGTCAGCGAGGGTTATCTGCCGGCCTATACCCGGATCTGCGTGAAATTCGGCGGGCCGTTTGCGCGAATTCACGTCAGCAAGCTGGAGGCCGCCAAGCAGCGCTCGCCCTCGTTGCGCCATGTCTTCGCTCGTTACGCCGACTGCATGCTGGCTCAGATCTTCCAGTCCACCGCCTGCAACGCCATTCACTCGATCGAGCAGCGCACCGCCAAATGGATGCTGGCCGCTATGGAGCGGACCGGCGACGAGAGCAGCGTGCCTCTGACGCACGAGCAACTCGCGACACTGCTCGGCGTCGGCCGCAGCTATGCCAGCCGCGTGCTCCAGTCGTTCAAGGCGGAGGGCGTGCTCGACACGCGACGCGGATCGATCCTGGTCCGCAACCGCGAGGGCCTGCGCCTGCGCTCCTGCCTGTGCAACGAGGCCGTGAAGATGCACTTCGAGGAGGTGCTGCGCGGCGTCTATCCGACCGAGGAGAGGCAGGCCGGCTAGCCGCCTGACTCGCTCCTCTTCGGGGATAAGAAGCGGCCGCACTATCCCGCCGCGGGGGAACCTGGGCTAATGTCCCCGCATGAGCGGGGCTTTCCTTCACACTCTCTTCGACATCGCGGCGTGGCTGACTGCGGCCGTGGCGCTCTACGGGCTGTCGCGACAGGGCTTGCGGTTTCCGGCGCAATCCTTTGAGCGGTCCTACCTCGCCGCTTTGGTGTTCGGCGCGGGGCTCGGCGCCTATCTGTTCGGCTCCGCCAATCTGTGGCTGTCGGGCCAGAGCGGCATCGCGCGCTCCGTGGAAGGAGCGCTGGTCGGCGGCATCTTGGCGATCGAGCTCTACAAATGGTCCGCAGGGATCACGGTCCGAACCGGCGCCCGTTTTGCGCTGCCGCTGGCGCTCGGCATCGCGATCGGCCGGCTCGGCTGCTTTTTCGCGGGCCTCGACGATTTCACCTACGGCACGCCGACGGCATGGCCCTGGGGCCATGATTTCGCCGACGGCATCCCGCGCCATCCCGTGCAGCTCTACGAAAGCGCCGCGATGGGGGTGTTCGCGCTGCTCTACGTGGTGGCGGTCTTGAACCGGAGCGCGTTTGTGATCACCAATGGTTTCTACCTCGTCCTCGTCTACTATGGAGCACAGCGCTTCCTGTGGGAATTCCTCAAGCCCTACGGCACGCTGATCGGCCCCTTCACGCTGTTTCACCTGCTGTCGCTGTCCATCCTGCTCTACGCCGTCGTCATGCTGGCGAGGGCGCCCAATGCGAGACCCATGCATGAACGCGCCGTTGCGTAAGTCGCGTCCCTATATCTTCTGGGGCCAGACCCAATCTCTCTGCGAGACCTGCCTGAAGCTGGTGCCGGCCAAGATCCAGATCCTCGACAACGAGGTTTGGTACGAGAAGCGCTGCAAGGAGCATGGCGTCCAGTCCACGCTCGTGTCGACGGACGCCGCGTATTGGCGCCTGTGCAAGGATTTCATCAAGCCGGGCGACCGGCCGCTGGCCTTTCAACGGCATACCGAATTCGGCTGCCCCTATGATTGCGGCCTGTGCCCCGACCACGAGCAGCATTCCTGCCTCGCGCTGATCGAGATCACCGAGCATTGCAATCTGACCTGCCCGGTGTGCTTTGCCGATTCCTCGCCGGCGCGGACCAGCTTCACGCCGCTGGCCAAGGTCGAGCGAATGCTGGACGCGCTGGTCGCGAGCGAGGGCGAGCCTGATTTGGTGCAGATCTCCGGCGGCGAGCCGACGCTGCATCCCGACTTCTTCGCGATCCTCGATGCGGTGCGCGCCCGCCCGATCCGCCATGTCATGATCAACACCAACGGCCTGCGTATCGCCCGCGAAAAGGATTTCGTGGCGCGGCTCGCCGAGAACAAGCGCGGGCTCGAGGTCTATCTCCAGTTCGACTCGCTCGAACGCGACGCTTTGATCAATCTGCGCGGCGCGGATTTGCGCAAGATCCGTCAGCAGGCGCTGGAGAATCTCGAGCATTACGGCGTATCGACCACGCTGGTGGCGACCATCAAGCGCGGTGTCAACGATGCCGAGATCGGCGACATCGTCCGCCACGCGCTGACCTGGAAGTGCGTTCGCGGCGTCACGCTGCAGCCGGTGCAGGACGCCGGCCGCAACGAAAATTTCGACAAGAACACCGATCGCATCATGCTGTCGGAGATCCGCAAGCGCGTGGTCGAAACCGGCGTGTTCGGCGACAAGGACATGATCCCGCTGCCCTGCAATCCCGAAAGCATCTCGATCGGTTACGGCCTGCGCAACGGCAAGAAAGTGCTGCCGCTGACCTCGCTGATCCCGCAGGAGCAACTCGTCGCATTGTTGCCCAATACGATAAGCCCGGAGAAGCATCCGGCGCTGAGGGAGAAATTCATCGATCTGTTCTCGCTGTCCTCGGGACCGCTGAACACGAGCGAGCGCGTCTGCGAATTGCTGTGCTGCCTGCCGAGCTTCGAGGTGCCGCAGGGAATCACGTACGAGAACGTATTCCGCGTCACCATCGTGCAGTTTCTCGATCGCTTCAATTTCTGCGTCGGCAACGTCAAGCGCAGCTGCATCCATTTCGTCACCGAGAACGGCGCGATCATCCCGTTCGACACCTACAATCTGTTCTACCGAAACGGAAAGATCGACGGCATCCGCGCCGAACTGGCGGCGCAGTCAACCGCAGGAGTCCTGCAGGCATGAGCATCAGCGACACGCCGCCGCCAGCCCCTCCGGGACCGCCTCCTGCCCCGCCGAACAAGCGCGGCGGCTGCCTGACCGCGATCATGGCGATCTTCGGGATCCTCATGCTGCTACCCGGTGCCTGCGCATTGCTGTTCGGCGGAATGTCGGTGATCGAGGGCGGCCGGATGGGTTCCGACGTGGCACCGCTGGTGTTCGTAGGCCTGGTCGTGGGGCTGGGCGGGGTCGCCCTGATCTGGGCCGCGATCAAGGGCCGGCGCGGCTGAGCCCGGCTTTTCGCCTAACCCCCGGGAATTCCCGGACAAAATTCAATCAACCAACGGCCAAAGAACACATTGTTTTTTGGCGGTTTTTGCCTATATTGCGCCGCAACGCGTAGGGTGCCCGGTCGATATGCCGGGCTTTCCCTTTTGGGCGGAAAGCGCCCCGTTTCCAGTCTTCAAGCGTTGTTTCGAGAAGAGGTCCCGGTCTGACCGGCGAGATCGCGCTTAACCCATTGTCCGACCGCAAAGAAGCCCACTCATGAATCTTCGCAACATCGCCATCATCGCCCACGTCGACCACGGCAAGACGACCCTGGTCGACCGCCTCCTCCAGCAATCCGGCACCTATCGCGAGAACCAGAAGGTGACTGAGCGCGCCATGGACTCCAACGATCTGGAGCGCGAGCGCGGCATCACCATTCTGGCCAAGGCGGCCTCGGTGCAGTGGAAGGACACCCGCATCAACATCGTCGATACCCCAGGCCACGCCGATTTCGGCGGCGAGGTCGAGCGCATCCTCAACATGGTGGACGGCGCGCTGGTGCTGGTCGACGCCGCCGAGGGGCCGCTGCCGCAGACCAAATTCGTGGTCTCCAAGGCGCTCAAGGTCGGTTTGAAGCCGATCGTCGTGATCAACAAGGTTGACCGTCCCGACGCGCGGGCAACCGAAGTCATCAACGAGGTGTTCGACCTGTTCGCGGCGCTCGACGCCAGCGAGGAGCAGCTCGACTTCCCGATCCTCTACGGGTCGGCCAAGCAAGGCTGGATGGCCGAGAGCCCGGACGGGTCGCAGGAAGCCGGCATGCAGCCGCTGTTCGACCTGATCGTGCGCCATGTCGCGCCGCCGACCGTCGAGGAAGGCCCGTTCCGCATGATCGGCACCATTCTGGAAGCCAACCCCTATCTCGGCCGCATCATCACCGGCCGTATTTCCTCAGGCTCGATCAAGCCGAACCAGGCCGTGAAGGTGCTGGGCGCCGACGGCAAGACGATCGAGCAGGGCCGCATCACCAAGATCCTCGCCTTCCGCGGCATCGAGCGCACTCCTCTCGACGAAGCCGAGGCAGGCGACATCGTCGCCATCGCCGGCCTGACCAAGGGCACCGTCGCCGACACCTTCTGCGATCCGTCGGTCGACACCCCGCTGGTGGCGCAGCCGATCGACCCCCCGACCGTGTCGATGTCCTTCATCGTCAACAACTCGCCGCTCGCCGGCACCGAAGGCGACAAGGTCACCAGCCGCATGATCCGCGACCGCCTGCTGCGCGAGTCCGAGGGCAACGTTGCGCTGCGGGTCGTCGAAGCCTCCGACAAGGACGCGATGGAAGTTTCAGGCCGTGGCGAATTGCAGCTCGCGATCCTGATCGAGACCATGCGCCGCGAGGGCTTCGAGCTTTCGGTGTCGCGTCCGCGTGTCGTATTTCAGAAGGACGAGGCCACCGGCGCCACCCTCGAGCCGATCGAGGAAGTCGTCATCGACGTCGACGAGGAGCATTCCGGTGTCGTCGTGCAGAAGATGAGCGAGCGCAAGTCCGAGCTGATCGAGATGAAGCCGTCCGGCGGCAACCGTCTGCGGCTGGTGTTCTACGCGCCGACCCGCGGCCTGATCGGCTACCAGGGCGAGCTGCTCACCGATACCCGCGGCACCGCGATCATGAACCGTCTGTTCCACGGCTACGCGCCGTACAAGGGCGAGATCCAGGGCCGCCGCAACGGCGTGCTGATCTCCAACGACCAGGGCGAAGCGGTGGCTTACGCCATGTTCAAGCTGGAAGATCGCGGCCCGATGATGATCGAGCCGGGCTGGAAGGTCTACAAGGGCATGATCGTCGGCGAGCATACCCGCGACAACGACCTCGAGATCAACGTGCTCAAGGGCAAGCAGCTCACCAACATCCGAACCACGTCGAAGGACGAAGCGGTGCGCCTGACCCCGCCGATCCGCATGACGCTGGAAAAGGCGCTGGCCTATATCGAGGACGACGAGCTGGTGGAGATCACGCCGAAGTCGATCCGCCTGCGCAAGCGGCACCTCGACCCGAACGAGCGCAAGCGCGCGGAAAAATCCAAGGAAGCGGTGGCTTAAGGCCACTCGGACACACGACGAATGCGTCATGGCCGGGCTTGTCCCGGCCATCCACGTCTTCGATACTGGTGTCAATGACGTGGATGCCCGGGACAAGCCCGGGCATGACGATGAAATTGACCGCTATGTCCCTCCCCTCCTCCGTCGACGTCGCGATCATCGGTGCGGGCGCCGCCGGTCTCGGCGCGGCGCATGCGCTGGCAGGCTCCGGCCTCTCCGTGATCGTGCTCGAGGCGCGTAACCGGCTCGGTGGCCGGGCCTGGACGGTGCAGGCCTCGCCCGAAGTCACCTTCGACGTCGGCTGCGGTTGGCTGCATTCGGCGGACAACAACTCCTTCGTCGCGATTGCAAAGCAGCTCGATTTCGAGGTCAACAAGGACCTCCCGCCCTGGCGCGAGCGCGCCTATGGCGACGCGTTTCCGAAAGCCGAGCGCGATGATTTCATGCACGCCATGGACGCCTTCTATCAGCGGCTGTGGGAGACCGCCCAGAAGGGCCAGGATGTCCCCGCGAGCTTCAGCCTGGAGCCCGGCAATCGCTGGAATCCCATGATCGACGCGATCTCGACCTACATCAACGGCTGCGAACTGAAGGACATGTCGACGCTGGACTGGGACGCGTATGAGGACAGCGACCTCAACTGGCGCGTCCGCCGCGGCTACGGCGCGCTGATCGCGGCCTATGGCGCGCCATGCCCGGTGGCGCTGAACTGCAACGTCACGCTGATCGATCATTCCGACCAGCGCATCCGCATCGAGACATCGCAGGGCACGCTGACCGCGGACAAGGTGATCGTCACCGTGCCGACCAATCTGATCGCCAATGAGGCGATCCGCTTCTCGCCACCTCTCCCCGCCAAGGTCGACGCCGCGGCCGGCCTGCCGCTCGGTGTCGATGACAAGGTGACGCTGGCGCTCGACGATGCCGAAGCCTTCCCGAAGGAAGGTAATTTGCGCGGCGCCACGATGCGCACTGACATGGGCACCTATCATATCCGCCCGTTCGGCCAGCCCTGCATCGAAGGCTTTTTCGGCGGCAGCTTTGCACGCGAACTGGAAGACGCGGGCGACGGCGCCATTGCCGCCCAAAGCATCGAGGAGATCGCAGGCTTCCTCGGCAACGACATCAGGCGAAAGCTGAAGCCGCTCTACGAGTCGCGCTGGGCCCACGACCCCTTCGCGAGAGGCTCCTACTCGCACGCCCTGCCCGGCCACGCCGGTGACCGCGCCGTGCTGGCGGCACCGACCGATGGGCGGCTGTTCTTTGCGGGCGGCTGCCGAAGAAGTCGTTCGGAAGGCGCGCGCTGGCGACACGCTGTTTTTCTGCAAGCCAAAATCTGGTCCACTGCTTGCGATGAGTTGCACCGCGGGCAGCGCAATTGAGCAGCAACTCTTTTGGCTATTCGGTCTGCGTGCAACCGGAGACCGTTTCGACGACAATAAGCGAGACTTTCGCCGAGAGCGCGGTCAGGAACTTTCTTTCACGGCTCGCTATATTCTTGAGCTCATCGAAATCGAAGCTATCGTTACTGAGGATGAGTGGCTCGACGCGCTCCTAAAGAAATTTGGTGCAGAATTCCCCGCAACGGGCATCTTCTCTGAGTTTGCTAGGAAGCATGCTCCCGAGACGAGTGTTAGAGACGATCCTGATCACGCGCTCATGACATGGATCGAATTTGAGGAAAGGTTGTTCCGTACCCTAGAGCGGCACATTGTCTCGAAAAGGCTGGCCGACGGTTTCATGCTCAGCAAGAAGGCTGACGTTGAAGGCTTCATCAAATTTTCGCTGAGCGTCCAGAATCGCCGCAAGTCGCGCGCCGGATCGGCTCTTGAGCATCATCTCGCTGCAATTTTTTCTGCCCGCAAGCTAAGGTTCGAGAGAGGGGCGCGAACCGAAAATAACAATAGACCGGATTTCCTGTTCCCGGGGGCGAAGGAATACAATTCGTCAGCGTTTTCAGAAAATCGCCTTGTAATGCTCGGCGCAAAATCGACCTGCAAGGATCGGTGGCGTCAAGTGTTAGCTGAAGCGAACCGGATCAAGACGAAGCATCTCTTGACGTTAGAGCCCGGAATTTCAGAAAATCAAACATCCGAAATGCGCACCAAATCGTTGCAACTTGTCTTGCCAAAAAAGCTTCACGAAACGTACAAGTCGACTCAACAAAGAGCCCTTTTGGACCTGCAAGAATTTGTGGCTCTTGTAGAGAAAATCCAACGCTGACCACGTCCTACTCGATCACCCGCGCCCGCAAGTCGGCATCCGGTACGAAGCACGAATCATACTTGCCGAAGATGCGGTATCGGTTGCGCGCGACGAGATTGTAGAGCGGGTCCCGTAGCGGCTTGGGCACAGCGAACAACGCGCGCACCCAGCCCCAGCCGGGGAGCTGCGACAGCACCGTCAGCGCAGCGTCCGACTTCATGAACACCGCGCCGCCGTGAACCACGGCATTGGTGTCGGGATCAGCGGGATCGATGCCGAACGTGCGCGCGAGCCGGGCGCCATAGTCAGATTGAATCGGCGTGAAGCGAAACCGCTTCGCCGGGTCCCTTTTGGCGACGAAGCGGACCCAGCGCGAGCAGAAGATGCAGACGCCGTCGAACAGGATGACGTCATCGTCGGGCCATTTGGGCATTAGCGATTGTCCAATATCAGGTGCGTGACCAGGAATACGGCGTCATGGCTTTTTGGCAGCCGCCGGCTTCAACCCACGCGCAAGCTCGGCACTCGCGGCTTTGACGCCTGCCTCGGTTTCGATCATCCAGTGGCCCTCGCTACCGACGGCCGGCGTCGTTCGGAAGTCGACCTTGCCACCGCCGCCGCGAAACGCATCGACCAACGCAAGCGAAAATGCCGGTGCAAAGTAGCTGTCATTGGCGGCAACGAGCCATGTGATGGGGATGCGCGCGGCCTTGCCGAATTCAGCCGCCGCGGCGAGAAGCGTATGCGGCGCGCAGATCCGGTTCGGCTCGTCATTGGCATGGCCGCCGCGGCCCGGCGCAATGGCGATGATGGCGGAGATCGCCTTCGGATCGGCATTCGCGAGCGCCAGCGCGCCCCAACCGCCGGCGGAATGGCCGATCACGATCGCGGCGTCCTTGCGGATAAAATCCTGCTTTCGCACATAGTCCAGCGCGAGCGCGATTTCGTCGGCCGTTGCGCGGCCCGAGCGCACGTAGTCCGCCTCGTCGCAGCCACCCTGGTCCTCGACATAGCGGCCACCGGTCGCACCATGGCCGAGCCGTTCGGGCACCAGCACGGCGAAGCCGCGCGCGATGAGGAATGCCGTGAGTGCGCGGTATTCCGGCTGAGACATTTGCGCGCGCCGCAAGCCATTTTGCGTCGAAGCATGCGCGATCACCGCAAGCCGGAACGGGCCGGCACCCGGCGGGCGAAACAGCCGGGCATGAGCGGCGATGTCGGTATCCGGCGACGGCACGCGCCATTGCTGACGGCGAAACGGATCGCCCTCCGCTCCGGACGAACCAAAAACCTGAGCGCACACCGGCGGCGCAGCCAGCAAGGCCAGCAGAGCCAAAGGCACGAGGATGTTGGGGATCCGCATGAATTGCCGGAGGCGAGAACAGCGACAGTTAGACTAGTAGGAACGAATCAATATCGGCAGACTTTCTGCGTTGCCATTGCCGTTCATTCGTTGCCGCAAAGCAGTTTTGCACCGGCGCAGAGCACCCCGGTGCCATTCGAATCGGCGTCTTGTCTTTTTTCGGTACAACATGGTTCAAATACTGATGCAGAAAGTCCACACGTTAACCGATAATTAACGATAGGTCTTGCCGCCGGCGCGGCGACTTGGTTTGATCACGTCCATGAGCACAACCCTGATCGAGGTCCGGCCGGCCAAAGCCGCAGATGCAACTGCGGTGGCGTCCACCCATGACGAAGCCTGGCGCTCCGCCTATCAGGGCATCATTCCCGGCGCCGAACTGGAGAAGTTGATCAACCGCCGCGGTCCGCAATGGTGGGACAGCGCGATCCGCAAGGGCAGCCGCGTCAGCGTGCTGGTGTTCGGCGACAAGATCGCAGGCTACGCCAATTACGGCCGCAACCGCGCCCGCAGCCTGCATTTCGACGGTGAGGTCTACGAGCTCTATCTGCGTCCCGAATTCCAGGGCCTGGGCTTTGGTCGCCGCCTGTTCACCGCGGCCCGCCGCGACCTGATGCAGAGCGGCCTGAAGAGCATGGTGGTGTGGGCGCTCTCGGACAACGATCCGGCCACCGAGTTCTACCGCGCCTTGGGCGGCCGCATGGTGGCGCGGTCCTCGGAGCGTTTCGGGCCGAAGTCGCTCGACAAGGTTGCCTTCGCTTGGACCAATTGAGCTGCTGAAGTCCCGCCGGCAGCGTTTTCCTTCCGTCGATACCGCTGCCTTGAGCCGGTGATCGCCGGATTCATTATTTCACAAAAACGCGATGGATCAGCGGGCCAAGCCCGCGTATGACAGCGCCAAAATCGCTGCCGGGTGCGATTTAACCTCGGCAACAACGGAGCCTTGAATGCGTATCGATGCGGTCTCGATCGGGAAAAACGTCCCTCACGACGTCAACGTCATCATCGAAGTCCCCGTGGGCGGCGAACCGATCAAGTACGAGATGGACAAGGAAGCCGGCACGCTGGTGGTTGACCGCTTCCTCTACACGCCGATGCGTTACCCCGGGAACTACGGCTTCATTCCGCACACGCTGTCCGACGACGGCGATCCCTGCGACGTCCTCATCATCAACACCCGCGCCATCATTCCCGGCGCGGTCATGAGCGTGCGCCCGGTCGGCGTGCTGTTCATGGAAGACGAAGCCGGCGGCGACGAGAAGATTCTTGCGGTGCCGTCGTCGAAGCTGACGCAGCGCTATGACAAGGTGAAGTCGTATTCCGACCTGCCGGACATCACGCTCCAGCAGATCCAGCACTTCTTCGAGCACTACAAGGATCTCGAACCCGGCAAGTGGGTGAAGATCCTGCGCTGGGGCGGCCCCGAAGATGCGCACAAGCTGATCCTCGAAGGCATCGATCGCGAGAAAAAGAAGAAGGCCTGAGCTCTGCTCCCTCGCCCCGCTTGCGGGGCGAGGTGAACTACACCGCCGGCTTCGGCAGCCCTGCAATCGCGCAGGCCGCGCGCAACGTGTTCACGAGCAGGCAGGCGACTGTCATCTGACCGACGCCGCCCGGTACCGGCGTGATGGCGCCAGCCACGGCGAGCGCTTCCTGATAGGCAACATCGCCGACGAGACGCGTCTTGCCGTCGTCCCTCGGAATCCGGTTGATGCCGACGTCGATCACGGTCGCCCCCGGCTTCAGCCAGTCGCCGCGCACCATCTCGCACTTTCCGACGGCGGCATAGACGAGGTCTGCGCGCCTCACGAGCCCGGGCAGGTCACGCGAGCGCGAATGCGCGATGGTCACCGTGGCGTTCTCGTTCAGCAACAGCTGCACCAGCGGTCGGCCGACGAGGTTGGAGCGGCCGATGACGATGGCGTTCATGCCTTCAAGCGAAGCATGCACGCTCTTGGTCAAAATGATGCAGCCGAGCGGCGTGCAGGGCGACAGCGCCTCGAAACCGCCGGCGAGGCGGCCGGCATT
This sequence comes from Bradyrhizobium sp. 45, assembly GCF_023073155.1. Lineage (NCBI taxonomy): Bacteria > Pseudomonadati > Pseudomonadota > Alphaproteobacteria > Hyphomicrobiales > Nitrobacteraceae > Bradyrhizobium > Bradyrhizobium sp. 45. Next base: position 26,962 of record NZ_JADPIX010000006.1, read on the forward strand.
GTTCGGATGCAGCCCGTCGACATCCTTGGCGGGGTCGATGGCATTGACGACCGCCTCGGTATTGAGGCCCTTGGGCAGCGGTAGTTGCACCAGAATACCGTGCACGGCGGGATCGCGGTTGAGTTTTGCGACCAGCGCCAGGAGATCTGCTTGCGAGACGTCGGCCGGCAGCTTGTGCTCGAACGAGGCCATGCCGGCGGCCTGGGTCTGGGTGTGTTTCGACCGGACATAGACCTCGCTCGCCGGGTCGCTTCCGACCAGGACCACCGCAAGGCCCGGAACCAGATTGTGCTCGCGCTTGACGCGTGCGACCTCGTCGGCGACGCGGGCGCGAAGTTCTGCGGCGATGACTTTTCCGTCGATGATCTTGGCGGTCATGTCAGTTCCCTCAGTCTGTCGATTTGGCTGATGCGAGCTGGCGCAGGGCTTCGCCGAGCCGCGCCGGATCGCCGTCGACCGCGATCTGCTTCAGCCGCGAGGTCGCTCCCGACAGGAGTTTGACGCTGGCCTTGGGCACGCCCAACGATTTCGCCAGCAGCACCAGAACGGCCTTGTTGGCCTCGCCGCCATCTGCGATAGCGCGCACCCGCACCTTGAGCACGCTGCGGCCATCGGAGAGCTGCTCGATCCCGTCGATGTCGTCGCGGACGCCGCGCGGCGTCACCCGCAGCGCGATGCTGATACCTGCGGCCCCGTAACGCCAAGGTTCCTTGATGACAAGGTTCTTTGGCAACCCAGGGCGCTCCAGCTTGCTTAGATCACGTTCGGGTAGATGTAATACAGGATCACCCGCTCGATGAACATGATGAGCAGGATCAGGATGATCGGCGAGATGTCGAGGCCGCCGAGGCTGGGCAGGAAATTGCGAATCGGAGCCAGGACCGGCTCGGTGATTCGGTACAGGAACTCCGCCACCGCCGAAACGAACTGGTTGCGGGTGTTCACGACGTTGAAGGCGATCAGCCAGGACAGGATCGCGGACGCGATCAGCAGCCAGACGTAGAGGTCGAGCACGATGATGACGATGTCGAGAACGGCACGCATGGCTTTTGAAGACTCTGACTTTTGAAAATTCTGGCTGCGGTCGGGATTGACGCCTGCTGCTAGATATCGGTTCCCCCCGGTCCAAACAAGGGAAGTCGGTGCCGGGATGGCTAAAACCGGGTTACACCCGTCCTTGACTTGACCTTGGCGGGGACTTAAATGGCGCCCGGTTGTCGGCCGCATTGACCAGAGCGGCCTACAAAAGGGGCCATAGCTCAGCTGGGAGAGCGCGTCGTTCGCAATGACGAGGTCGGCGGTTCGATCCCGCCTGGCTCCACCACGCTTCGCCCTTCGGGCTACGCGTGGCGCAGCCGCGCGGAGCTCGAGGGGCGAAGCGTGGTGTCCGGCGTAGCCCGCAGGGCGAAGACGGACTGCCCCTTAAGCTTCCCTACTTCCCCGTAAACCTCGGCGGCCGCTTCTCCATGAAGCTCGCGACCCCCTCCCGGAAATCGCTGCCGTTCAGCGCCACCATCATGTCCCGGTTGGCTTCGATCGTCGCCTCCGCCAGCGTCTGGAACGGCACCTCGTAGAGCTGCCGCTTGATCACGGCCATCGCGCTCGGCGAGACGAAATCGGCGAGGTCGCGCGCATAGGCATAGGTCTCCTCGCGCAGCTTCTCGGGCGAGCAGAGCCGGTTCACCAGCCCGATCCGCAGCGCCTCGTCACTCGAAACGCGGCGCGCCGAGAGCAACAGATCCATCGCGTTGGCGTGGCCGACGATTCGCGGCAGCATCCAGCTGATGCCGTGCTCGGCGATCAGACCACGCCGGGCGAAGGCGGTGGTGAACACGGTGTTGTCGGCGGCAAAGCGCAGGTCGCAATAGAGCGCGTGGACGAGGCCGATGCCGGCGGTCGCGCCATTGAGCATGGCGATGACAGGCTTTCCGATCGACGGGTAGAAGCCATGGCGCGTCTGCCAGTCCGGCCGCCGGTTCATGTCGAAGGGCGGCAGGTTCGACGCGCGCCTGACATCATCGGGGTCGAGCCCCTTCAATGCGTCCATGTCGGCACCGGCGCAGAAGGCGCGGCCCGCGCCGGTGATCACGATGACGCGGACATTGTCATCGGCGCTCGATGCTTCCATCGCATGGCGCACGTCGCGCTCCATGATCGGCGTCCACGCATTCATGCGATCGGGACGGTTGAGCGTGATGGTCGCGACCTTGTCGCTGACCTCATAGAGAATGTGTTCGTAAGCCATGGTGCTCTCCCTTTGTTTGCCGGCGCAGTTTCGCGCGCGCTCGTTGACATGAGCCTAGCATATCAAGGGATGAGACAAGGGCTTGTGCCAACGGCCTGGGAGGGCGCGATCACTCGGCGGCTTGCGCCAGCAACGGCCGACGCGCCAGCCAGCCGTCGATGAATTGATCAAGCCAGGCCCGTTCCGCGGCATCGTAGACGGCACGGTCCGCGAAGTGATGATGCCGCTGCCGCGCGCCGGGCGCGCTGAGACCGTCATAGCCGCGCGTGGTCCAGCAATGCATCATGGCGTAGGTCACGTCAGGATGAAACTGCACGCCGAAAGCGTTGCCGGTGCGGAACGCCTGCACCGGAAAATCATCGCCTTCGGCAAGCAGTTCAGCGCCAACCGGCAGCTCGAAGCCTTCGCGATGCCAGTGATAGACCCGTGCCGGCCAATTCGGGCAGAGCCCGTGTCCCGCGGGTGTCGGGCGGATCGGGTAGTAGCCGATCTGGGTCAGCGCATCGGCATGCGGCGCGACGCGGGCTCCTAACTGCTTCGCGAGCATCTGCGCGCCGAGGCAGATGCCGAGGAACGGCCGCTGTTCGCGGAGCGGAATTTCGATCCAGTCGATCTCGCGGCGGATGTAGTCGTCGGGATCATTGGCGCTCATCGGACCGCCGAAGACCACAGCGCCGGCATGCTGGTCGAGGGTCTCAGGCAGCGGATCGCCGAGGCGGGGACGGCGGATGTCGAGGCGGTGGCCAAGGGCGCGCAGCGCATTGCCGACGCGGCCGGGCGTCGAGGATTCCTGATGCAGGATGATCAGAACCGGCAACCGGGTTTCGAAGGCGGCGACATCAGGCGTCCTTCTGGGGAAGGGCACCACATCTGCGCCACCAAATCTGTCCGTCCGGAACGACATGGTCTTTGCGACTGCTATCGGTTCTGACCGCCAGCATAACTAAGCGATCGTTAATTTCGTGTGAGTTTGCGCACACACACTCCCGATAGAAAGCAAGCTCCGGGCCACGACCGACCGAGAGCTCCCTCTAGCGTCTTTGTCTCTGAAACCGGCTGGTGGCGGACAGGATGAAGCCGCGCGGGAAGAAGCGCAGCGCGAATGGCACAATCTTGATGCCCAGACCGGGGAGCACGGCCCGCTTGTTGGCCATCAGGCCGCGATAGGCCTGTCGTGCGACCTCAGCGGCAGGAACATTGAGAAGGGCCGTATCATGTCCGGACCCAACGCCGGCGCGCGCCTGGAATTCGGTGGGCACCGGGCCCGGGCAAAGTACGGTGACGCGAACGCCGTGCGGTGCAAGCTCCGCCCGCAAGGCCTCGGTGAAGGAAATGACATAGGCCTTGGACGCGTAATAGACCGCCATGCCGGGGCCGGGCAGATAGCCGGCGACCGATCCGACGTTGAGAAGGCCACCCTTGTTCCTGATCAGCTGATCGGCAAAGCGCAGCGACAGATCCGTCAGAGCCCGGACATTGACATCCACTATGCCGACCTGCTCGACGCGGTCGCGCTCAATTGCGTCGCCGAACACGCCGAAGCCGGCATTGTTGACGAGATGATCGAGCTCGACGCCTTCGGCAGCGAGTGCGGCGGCGATCTTCTCGCCGGCATCCGCATCCTCAAGATCGCAGGCGATCACGATCGGCTTTTTGCCACCCTTGGCAGCGAGCTCGTTTGCGAGCGCCTCGAGCCGGTCCGCGCGTCGCGCCGTCAGCGCAAGACGGTGTCCGTTCGCGGCGAACACACGCGCTAGCTCCGTGCCGATGCCCGCCGAGGCACCGGTGATCAACGTTACCCGCTCAGTCACGATCGAGATCTCTTGAATTGAAGTTTTTTTGGCGCCGCAATGCTGGAACGAGAGCATAGGCCGTGCGCGACAGGCAAGCGGCGTCCACCGCATAGCCACCTGAGCGGGAAACGGGGGAAGCAGGAAAACCCCGTTTTTACAGGGGAAAACCGGAACCAGGGCAGCCCCGAGGCTACATTAAAGTTTCGTCATGTGGTCCGCACAACCGCCAATTGGCGGTATTGGCAGTGATCACCCGCCGACCGCGCTGTCCTTGACCTGACCACCGGCACGATCTGCGACCGCGTGCTTCAGGTCGATCCGGTCGCGTTGCGAAATCCCGAGCAGGTCGGAGGCACGCCAGACCACATTATCCTCGAACTCGGTAACCTGGCCATCGGCATAGACCAGCTCCCACATCATCTGGACGACCCGCTTGCGGCCCTCTTCGTCGAGCGAGCGCATCATGATGCTGGTGAAGTGATAGAGGTCGACCGCCTCGCCCTCGACCTCCGTCGCATCCGCGATCAGACGATCCGCGGTGCCGCGATCGAGCCCAAAGTGGCTTTCGATCAGGCTGTGCAATTTGCGCTGCTCGGCAGCCGTCGGCTGGCCGTCCAGCGAGATCACGTGAACCAGCAGCGCGGTCGCCGCCAGCCGGTAATCACCGTCACCGAAAGCGCGGTCCTGGGCATGGGGAGCAACAATGTCGGCGATGAATTGGCGCAGGCCGTCGAGCATAAGGTCCTACCGAAATCGATGAAGCCGCGGAGCGCGACCGCTACCAGCATTATATGAGTAGGAAATTCAACCGGCGCAACGTGCGTCAGTTCCGCGCGTCGCATTACGTTTCGGCAATCTGAGTCTGTGATTTTGGAGTAGGGCAAGGCAAGTGCGCACATGTGGTCCCGGCGAAGGCCGGGACCCATAACCACAGGCTGCGGTTTGGCGAAGGCTTTGGTAACGACCATCCAGCCTGTTTCGGAAATCACGCGGTATGGTCCCGGCCTTCGCCGGGACGACACCAGTCACGGTATCTCGTACACCACCATCTTGTCGGCGATGCCGCGCAGTGCGGCCTGCTTCTGGATCGGCCTGATTTCGCGCTGCTTGAGGACTTCGGCAACCGCCGGCGCATCCAGCACCGGGCCGGTGATGTGAATCTCCTGCGCGGTCGAGAGGCTCTGCACGCGGGCGGCGATGTTGACGGTCTGGCCGAAATAATCCTGCCGCTCGTTCAGCATCACCGCGAGGCACGGACCTTCGTGGATGCCGATCTTGACGATGAGATCGGCAGTACCGCGCTTTTTGTTGAGCTCGTCCATCGCCGCGCGCATCCGCAAACCCGCTGCGATCGCATGCTCGGGACGGACGAAGGTCGCCATCACGGCGTCGCCGATGGTCTTCACCACCGCGCCTTTCTCGGAGGAGATGATCTCGAGCAGCGCATGGAAATGCGCGCGCACGAGGTCGAAGGCGGCAAGATCGCCGACGCGCTCATAGAGCGCGGTCGATCCCTTCAGATCGGTGAACAGGAAGGTCAGCGAGGTGATCTGGAGCCGCTGGTCGAGACTGAGATTGTCCGCCTTGAACACATCACGAAACGTCTGGTTCGACAGCATCCGCTTGGCGGTCAGGAACGGCTTGCGCTTGCCGATGAGGTGATGGAGCGCCTCGGCCGCGATGAACACCGACGGCAGCACGCGTACGCCGGCCTGGTTCTCCAGCGACAGCCGCAGCGGGCCCGGCCGCATGGTCGTGGTTCCCGTCGGCGCCTGCACCCTGTTGTACATGATGGCGAGCTGCTGACGGTCCTTGGTGGGCTCGCCCTGCACGTCGATGAAATGCGCCGCGTGCGTCACCGGTTCGAAGATGATGATGAAATCGTCCGGCAGTTGCAGCGACATGGTCGCCTTCTCGCCGGCCGGGAGCTCCATCGTGTCCAGCGTCACCTCGTTGGCGAGCGTCGCAAACGATTCCTTGTTGAAGTCGACGCCGGAACTCCAGAACACCTGCTTGAAGTACTCCCACACCGGAAGCGTATCGGGATCATGCGCCGCAATGCGCCGGACACGTGAATTGACGGTGAAGGAGACTTCGACCTGATCATCGACGGAGGCCTTGTAGCCGCAGGCGCACAGCGCACAATGATAATTGTCTGGCTTGAGCGCCTTCAGGGTCGAGTGCGCACCCAACACGCCGCCGCAGCCCGGGCACAGCACATTCCAGCCCAGATCGAACAGGCCGAGCCGCGCCGAATGCAGGAATGCCGAGATCGCGTGCTCTTCATCGAGACCGTGCTGCTTCGCGAAATCGAGTACATTGACGCGGTTGAGCTCGTGATCTTCGCCGTCCTCGATGAGGCGCGCGATCGCGTCGACCACTTTCGCATCGGCGGTCTGCTTCAGAACGGAAAACTGGGCCTGGATATCGCTCATGGCGCAACTCTATCTGGAGTGGATCACGCCGTCGGCCAGGCGAACGCCTGTCACCGACGCGTGATGCGGAACAGCGGCGACCGGTCCGGCTGGGTCGTGACGACGCCGAGCGGAATGACAGGGCTGGTATCGGCAAGCTCGACACGGAACGCACCGATCAGCCGGGCCAGCGCCAGCACGGATTCGGCTTGCGCGAAGGGGGCGCCGACGCAGACGCGCGGACCCGCGCCAAAGGGCAGATACGCGAATCGATCGGGCGCTTCCGTGGACATGAAGCGTTTTGGAATGAACGCGTTCGGCTGATCCCACAGCTTCTCGTGCCGGTGCAGCAGCCACGGTGCGATCATGATGATGTCGCCCTTGCCGATGGCGACGCCGGCCGCGTTGTCCTTCTCGCGCGCGGCCCGGGCGATCAGGAAGGCCGGCGGATAAAGCCGCATGGTCTCCTCGATCACGGCGCGGGTGAACTTCTGCCGATCGATGTCGGCCATGCTGTCGAGGTGCTCGCCGCGGGTCTCGGAGGCGATCTCCTCCTGCGTATCGGGATCGAGCGCGAGCAGATAGAGCGCCCAGAACAGCGCGGTCGCCGTGGTCTCGTGACCCGCGAGGATCATAGTCGCGACTTCGTCGACCAGTTGTTCGTCCGAAAAGCCCTTGCCGGTTTCAGGGTCACGCGCCTCGTCCATGAGATCGAAAAGATCGCGCGGCGGCGCGCCGTCTTTCTTGCCCATCTCACGCCGCTCGGCGATCAGCATCGCGACGAATTCGGTCCAGCGCTTGCGGAAACGGGCGCGGGCAAAATCCATCGGACTCGGCCAGGACAGCGGCAGCACCATGTCGAGCAAGTACGGCCGTCCGAGTCGGGCTCCATACTCCATGACGAAGTTGCGCAAGGTCAGACCATGCCGGTCCATGCCGAACGAGAACATGGTGCGGCCGGCGATCTCCAGCGTCATGCGCTGCATGATCTCGCGCAGATCGACCGGCTCGCTCGTTCGCCCGTCGAGCTTTGCGATGGTCTCGTCGAGCACCGCCGTCATGTGCGGAACGAGATTTGCTGTCGCACGCGGCGTGAACGCCGGCGCGAGGGTGCGGCGCTGAAACGTCCACGAATGGCCCTCCGCAATCAGAAGACCGTCGCCGAGCACGGGACGAAGCATGCGGATGCCCGCCGGAGTACGCGAATAATTCTCGTAATTGCTGAGCAGGACATGCCGGATCGCATCCGGCCGGTTCAGGATGAAGCTGTTGCGGAAGAAGAAGCGGCCTTCAATGACGTCTTCCTCATAGGCGCGCTGCCCCCAGGTCGCGATCATATTCCGCTTGATCACGGCAAGCCGGCCGAGGAACGACATGTCGTCGGGCGCTCGCGGCGGCGTCGGAGGGACGATGGGCCGACGCACGCTGGCGATGTTCATGGCTCTCTCCCGGAGGGGTGGCGCAGGCAGTTAGCTAGTAAGTCAGCTCGGCAATCGCAATCCTGTTCTCGGAGGCAGGCCAGGCGCGTGCCACAATTCGTTCTTCGTTGAATTCGGCCACGATGTTACGCCCGACCTCGCCGGCCGGAAGGCGCAGTGTTGCTGTCGAATCCGTGGGCACACCCGATTTGACGTCCGCCGGCTCCTTGCCGTCGAGCAGCACCACGTCCCGCGGCAGGCCGAAATAGCCGCGCGGACGCGACATGATCACGACGGCCCCGGCGTCCTTGTCCGCGGGACCGAGCGGGCGCGCGGCGCGCAGGTGAACGACGTCGGACGAGCGCGGGAAGGGCGAGCGGTAGATGTGCGTCGTCGGCGCATCCGGCGCTGCGAGGGCGAATTCGAGCGACCAGGAAGGTTCGACCTGCGCCGGTCCCCAGCGGCCGTCGGCACCGGTCTTCGCGCTGTGCACGGCGCTGCCCTTGCGCTCACCGGTTTCAGGATCAACCCGAAAGATATCGACGGTTGCACCGGCCACCGGCCGATTGGTCGGCGCACCGCCCGGTGTGCCCGTCACGAGGCCGCTCAGCCTGACGCTCTGCTCCGGCACAATCGAGATTCGCGCGGGCTCGCGGCCGGCAATGAACTTATAGATCTCGCGGAAGGCTCGGGGGTGAAACGCCACCTCGCGATGATCGAGTGCGCCCAGCACGAGGTTGGTGGCCCCCTTCAACTCCGGACCTTCGACGCTGACGCCGGTCGGCGTGCCGGGCTTGCCGATGAAGCGGCCATCGGCCTGCGCGTATTTGTCCATGCCGTCGCTGCGCAAGGTCAGGAAGGCAACACCCGGCGTCACCTCACTCTCGCCCTCGTTCAGGCCGAGCAGGAACGCGCCGCGGCCGTTGAACTCGCTGTTGGGCTGGTCGTCAGTCGCGAACACGCCGTGATTGGGCGTGCCGCACAGCACGGCGTGGCTGACATCGCCGGCGCCGCCGTTCTTGATGACGTTGCGGATGGCATAGCCGCCGCGCGAGCTGCCGACCAGCGCCACGCGGGCGGCGCCGGTGCTGCGCTTCAATTCGGCTATGGCGGCGGCGAGCTCGCGGCGCTGGTCCTCGGTCGAGGAGCGGCCCGCCTGCTCGACCTTGTCGTCACTTCGCGCATTGGGATCGTTGAAATTGATCGCATGCATGCGATCGCGCGCAATGCCGTTGGATTCCATCCGCCACAAGGTCGTCATCCAGAGCGCGTCGTAGTCGCCATTGCCGTGGACGAACAGGATTGGCGGCACCTCGCTCGGCGCAGTGGGTGCGGATTGAGCCAATGCGCCCGTGCGCAAGCTCGCAATTGCGAAGGGCAAGCTGCCGGCACCTTGCAAGATCATCCGTCGTGACAGCTTCATCTGTTCCTCCCCGGCAAAAGCATCTCTGTGCACCGCTTATACCGGCCTAACCACTGGACAGCGAAGGACTTTCGCGGGCATCACTGAACTTGCCGAAATCGCCCAAAGACCACGCCGACGCCACTTCTGCCAGCCCATTTGGAAGGGGATATGACCGAGCAGACGAACCGTCAGAAAATTGACGCCGACGGCATCATGGCGCCGCTACGGTACACCGTGTTCCGGCGCATCTGGCTCGCCAGCCTGCTCTCCAATCTCGGCCTGCTGATCCAGGGCGTGGGCGCCGCCTGGGCGATGACGCAGATGGCGGCCTCGGCGGACAAGGTGGCGCTGGTACAGACCGCCCTGATGCTGCCGATCATGCTGATCTCGATGCCGGCGGGCGCCATCGCCGACATGTATGACCGCCGTATCGTCACCCTGATCGCGCTCATGATCGCGCTGACTGGCGCGACCGCACTCACGGTCCTGGCCTGGCTCAACTTCATTTCCCCGGAAACGCTGCTCGCCTTCTGCTTCGTGGTTGGCAGCGGCAACGCACTGTTCGGTCCGGCCTGGCAGTCCTCGGTCAGCGAGCAGGTGCCGCCCGATGCACTGCCGTCAGCCGTCGCGCTGAACGGCATCAGCTACAACATCGCCCGCAGCTTCGGCCCTGCGGTCGGCGGTGTCATCGTCGCCGCACTCGGTGCTGTCGCGGCGTTCGCGTGTAACGCGATCCTCTATTTGCCGCTGTTGGTGGTGCTGCTGCTCTGGCGGCGCAACACCGAACCCTCGCGCCTGCCGCGGGAGAAGCTCAACCGCGCCATGGTATCGGGCTTCCGCTACATCACCAATTCGCCGCCGATCAAGATCGTGCTGTTGCGCACGCTGGTGATGGGCCTGATTGGCGGTGCCATCATGGCGTTGATGCCGCTGGTCGCACGTGATCTGCTGCATGGCGGCGCGCAAACCTACGGCATCATGCTCGGCGCCTTCGGAATGGGCGCTGTGATCGGCGCGCTCAACATCCACGAATTGCGCAAGCGCATGAGCGGCGAAGCCGCGATCCGCGCCTGCACCATCTCGATGGCGTTTGCGATGGCCGCTCTCGCCGTGAGCACCGAGCCGGTGCTGACCGCGGCTGCGCTGGTGCTCGCCGGCGCGGTCTGGATGGCCGCCATCGCGCTGTTCAATATCGGCGTGCAGCTCTCGGCGCCGCGCTGGGTCGCCGGCCGCTCGCTCGCGGCGTTTCAGGCTTCGATTTCCGGCGGCATCGCGATCGGCGCCTGGGGCTGGGGCCATCTCACCGACTATGCCGGCGTCGAGGTAGCGCTGCTGACGGCCGCCGGCCTGATGCTGATCTCGCCGGTGCTCGGAATCTGGCTCACGATGCCGCGCGTCGGCGCCCGCAACGAAGACGCCGATCTGCTGGCCGATCCGGAAGTCAAATTGTCGCTCACGGCGCGCAGCGGGCCGCTGGTGGTCGAGATCGAATACCGCGTCGCCCAAGAGAACGCCCGCGCCTTTCACAACGTGATGCAGGACGTGCAGCTCTCTCGCCAGCGCAACGGCGCCTATGGCTGGTCGATCGCGCGCGACATCGCCGATCCCGAATTGTGGACCGAGCGCTATCATTGCCCGACCTGGCTCGACTATCTGCGCCAGCGCAACCGCTCGACCCAGTCCGAACGCGCGCTGCATCAGGAGGCGATCGATTTCCACATCGGCCCGGATCCGGTGCGGATCCGCCGCATGCTCGAGCGTCCGTTCGGCTCGGTGCGCTGGAAAGAGGAGACGCCGGACCAGGCAGCAAGTGAGGTGCTGCCCGTGGTCGCCACTGCGGCGGGAAGCAGCACTTAGGTTTTGCGAGTCCGTAGCGACGTCTTACTGCCCGTGATCCGTCAGCACCTTGTCGCAGCCCTTGGTGAGCCGCGTACGGTTCTGCTTGAGGCAGGCGAGCACGGCGCCATCGCCATTGTTCATCACCGGACGGCAGAAGCGCGTGACGTCGCGCGCGCAGGCGTCGTGACCGGGCTGCTGCGCTGACGCAGTCGATGCAAACAGGATCAATGGAATGATGCAAAGAAATCTGGTCATCGCGTAATGCCTCTTACCCGGAAGATGTGCGGGCGAAGCTAGAGCGACGATCCCGAAGCCGCAACGGCTTTATTGGCAGACGGGCTTGCGCCGCCGCGGCGCTCCGGCATCACGCCGGGGCACATCGCGAGGGGAGCTAACCGACGCAACGACGCTATCGTTGCTGTTACTGATCGACTCTTATTGACTGTCCTGGGCGTCAGCGACCTTGCGTGACGCGCCGCCCTTGGCGAGATCCTTGTCCATCACCGCACGGCAACCGGCGCTCAGATCCGAACGATGCTTCATCATGCACGCCGTGATCTTCGGGATGTTCGGGATTTCCGACGAGCACAGGCGGAAAGCGTCGCCGGTGCACTGCTGCTGCGCTTCGGACGAGAAGGCGAAGCTCGAGCCGGTCGAGGCGATCGAGAGGATGGCGGCAAAGCCCAGAGCCAGGCTGACGTCGCGGATCTTGCTACTTAAGGACTTGATGTTCAGCGAGTTGGTCATTTGAAGCTCCCATTGGCACCGCGGAAGCGGGCCCGCCGTTGTTGATGGGATTGACCATGCTCCAGCAAAACAGTTCCGACTGTGATGACGGTCACGGGAGGCTCACCCTCTGTGACCTCGGTCACGCTGGCGCACCTCGCTGAAATTCCTCCATATCCGCTGTCGTGTTGGTGTCACGTTAACTGTTCCTTCGCATTAATGGCTCGTCGAGCGGGAAATTCCGCCGGTTTGGTTGCGTAATTGGAAAGAATGGCGATGCGTAATGCGTTGGGCCTGATGCTGGCCAGTGTAGTTGCGGCGGTCGTGATTGCCGCCGGCGGTTGGTTTTATTATTCCTCGCGCGCCGACCAGGCCGCTCCCAAGACGATTGCCGCCCGTGCCGCCGATCCATTGCCGGCACAGGCGAAGCTCGCCGCCAAGGACGACGTCGCGATCACGGCCGCGATTGCGGCCAAGCCGGCGGCAGCCGCCTCGGCGCCCGCACCCGCGCCGATGCCGGTTCAGCAGAAATCGACCTGCGCCAATCCCAACGCGCTCGGCGTCTCCCGCGTGGTCGAGATCGACACCACCGGCGGTCCGGGCTTCGGCTTCGATCATTTCAAGCAGTTCGACTTCCTCACCGACAAGGAGGTCGTGCTGACGTTCGACGACGGCCCCTGGCCGGTCAACACGCCCGCCGTACTGAAGGCGCTCGCGGACGAATGCGCCAAGGGCCTGTTCTTCTCGGTCGGCAAGCATGCGACCTACCACCCGGAGATCCTGCGCCAGGTGCTGGCCCAGGGCCATACGGTCGGCACGCACACCTGGTCGCACGTCAATCTGAACGGCAAGAAGATGACCGAGCAGATGGCCAAGGACGAGGTCGAAAAGGGCATTAGCGCGGTGAAATACGCGCTCGGCACCAACCCGGCGCCGTTCTTCCGCTTCCCGCAGCTCCAGCACAATCCGGCGATCGTGAGCTATTTCGGCACCCGAAACGTCGCGATGTTCTCGACCGACATCGACTCCTTCGATTTCAGGAAGGGCGCCACGCCGGAGAAGATCATCGAGACCGTGATGACCAGGCTCGACAAGCTCGGCAAGGGCATCATCCTGATGCACGACTTCCAGAAGCACACCGGCGAAGCCATGCCCGCGCTGCTCGCGCGGCTGAAGGCCGGCGGCTACAAGATCGTGCAGATGAAGGCCAAGACGACCCTCCAGTCGCTGCCGGAATATGACGAGGCGCTGCTGAAGGACCTAAAGGTGCCGACCTCGAGCGCGCGTCCGATCGGGAGCGTGGTGCAGACGGTTTCGCAGTAACGCGCCCGATCAGATTCAAAACTCTCGCGTGATGGCCGGGCTTGTCCCGGCCATATCCTTTTGAGAGCGGGCATCTTACCAGTAGATGCCATGGCGATGCAGCTCGCTGATGATGCGGCCTTCGGTCCAGCTGCGCTTGTGCTTCGGCTTGTCTGCCTTGGCCGTTGTCTTCGCGGCGGGTTGCGTCGTCGTCGCGGGCGCTGAGGCCGTCGTGGTCGTGGGTGTGGCAACCGCCGCGGGCGCATTGAGCGACACCGCCGGCGGGCGATCGAGATATTTCGGAGCTTCGGCGGCAGGCGCTGCTTCGCTCACCTGCGTCGGCGCGGCGGCAAGCGCCGGCGTCGTTTGCTGAACCGAAGCCGGCTCGCTCACCGCGGACAGCGACAGGCTGCGCGGGCCTCCGGCCTGGGCAGAGGCAGAGACCAGCACCATGGCGGTCACCAAAATGATCTTGCGCATATGAAATCTCCCCGTGTTTGGCGTGAGCTGGACACTAGGGGAGCCGATTGCGAGTTTATGTGATCACGATCACTCAGGGTGGCGCTCGATCCCGAACGCGTCCGTTGCGATGGAACGGCAGCTCTCTGTGCGATAGTTGTGGACGCTGCGAACGACAACTATAGTTGGCCGTCCTCGCTGATCTTCGAATTGTCTAATGTATAAGGTCTTTCCACATATGAAGGAAGGCGAGTCTACACCGTCTCGCCCGCAGTCAACTGCCGCTCGGGATGGTCATCGTGCGGAAGCACCCCGCTCTAGTCCGCTAGGGCGAACCTCTGAACCACCCACAAAGCTGAGCGACCCAATTAGCGAGTCGCGATGGCACAAATTCGGCCGCGTCGCCCTTGGGTACCGCCGTCGCGCCCATGCGACGTACATCAAAGCGCTACTGTCTACAGACCTGCGCCTGCAACGAACGATCCAGCAAGTCGCCTCCAAAGGATCAACGCTCCTCGCGACAATTGTGTCCGTGATAATCTCGGTGCTCTTCTACACCATCGCTGACAGCACGGATATCAAAGCAAGTGAGATGCACTTAGCCGCCGCCCAAATAATTGGCGCTGCGCTTGCGCTAGTTTTGTCTCTTTCAATTATTCCTGCGCAACGCGCCGCCGAATTATTTTCTATCTCTGTTTTGCAGCAGTTCGCTAAGGATCGTGCTCTTCTCGGCGTTTTTTTGATTTTGGTGGCGACTACGATGCTCTCGCTCTTGCTGGGGACGCGGTGGTCCGTCCGGCTCGATCCGAAGATGTCCCTGGTGCTGCAATTCCTTCTTCTTGGAATATCATTCGATGCTCTGCGCCGCTTCTACGTTTCAACACTTAACCTGCTTGCACCAGAGTCGGCCATCCGACAAATCGTACGGGTCAGCAGCGCGCAGATTCGCAGGATAGGACGAGCTGCTGAGAAGGTGGTCGCAATTCAAGTCGTTGCTAACGGCGCGCCGAGTAAGATGGATCAGACACTCCACGCACAAACAATTGTGCGCACGCGCTTACCTCAAGGACTCCAACACTCGATTGCGCAACTTGAGGAATTTGCGCACCGTTTCATTGCTCGCCGCGACTCGAATGCGACCATCGAAACCCTCGGCGCGCTTGAAACTATCGCTACCGAATACTCAGACCTACGAAAGAAGAGCATAACGCTTCATGTAGATCCCAAATTTCCATTTGCTGGATACCTGAGCGACGTATCGGACGTATTGAATCCCATCTACGAGAGCATACTGCACATCATAGAGGACGCGATTGCCGCCAAGAACGAGCGAGTTGTGCAACATTCAATCTCGTCAATGGGCCGGATGACATTGCAGGCTATGTCTGTTGTCGCGCCCGGCGCGGCAGAGCAGAGAGTAGCGCCGCTGGCCTATAGTGCTTGCTTTTACCTTCACCGCGCGGCGCGTTTGGTGCTTGCGGCCAACATGCCCGACGCAAAATTGCGTGCTATTTCCAGTTTCGGAGCCGTGCTTCAAAACCGCTCGACTGATGTGGGCTCTACGGAAACAACAATGGAGGCGAACGAGGCGCTCTTTGACATTGCTGTGGATGGATACGGTAAGTCGGATCAGATTTCGGTGTTCCGCTCGTTTGAAGCCATTCTTTTCGCGGTCCGTTTTGAAATCGAGAACGACTTGTTCGAAGTAGGGTCGCTAAAATCGACGTTAGACCAAATTTCCGAACTAATTCCGTCCGAGATATTGGCTGACGCCGCAGGTAAACGCCGTTTACACGTTTTCCCGGCTTACGCACTCGGCTTTGAAGCTAGCATCCCGGCGCTGGTCGAAAGCATCGCGGCAAAGATCAAGGTTGATCCAGAGCGGCCATGGAACGATCCCTTCGCCGATCTATCTGAGGCCGCGGAAGAAGTCCGCGGGCATTACCGACGCCTGTCGAGTATCGATTTTCAAGGCACCCTATTGGCCAAATGGGTGCTGGACTCCCTCGATGCGATTCTGAAAGTGCTCATGCGCCAGATCGCGCATCCACCTTCAGGTGCAGAGGAATTTATCTCGACGGTTGTGGATGACCTAAAGCCACTCATAACTTGGGTGGGAGGATTTTTTCCTGCTGATCGTCCTGCAAAGGGACACCACTTGTCCGACGCGACGGCCAATCTTGCGGTCTTTGGACTCGATGCGCTCGACAAAGGCTGGCCCGACATCGCGCAGACCTGCGCAGAAACAATCGAAAGAATTGCTGATAACGTCGGGGGAAAGATCAGCGCCTATAACTTGGCCGACATACATGTCGATCTAGAAGTTATTGCCCGAGCCGGTGAAAGGACAGCCGGAAAAGCGTTTGCTGCAAACGTTCGATCCATGATCTCTCTGCCCGCAAATCTCGACCAAGATAGTCAAAAGCATCACCTTGAAGCGCGGGCAACACGGTTTGCCCAATTGGACGAAGCTGTATCAAAGGCAGGCCGTCGGCCGTACTCAATGAAAGCCGATCCTGCCGAGCGCCTGCACGCGTTCTTTGAAATTCATCCGCAGCGATAGTGCATGCCCGGCGGTGATAGCGAGGATCGATGCAATGGCGACGGATGATGACCGCAAGCTAATAACCGCCGCGCGAGACGCGCTGCACCTGAAGCAGACGCCTGCAACCTCTCGACACCCGTTCGGCGCGAGGCTGTCACCCATGTCTTAGGTACGTTCCGTTACCCATGTCTTCGGGCCGGACACTGGGGCGCTGGTGCCGCAAGAGGGATTCGAACCCCCGACCCCGTCATTACGAATGACGTGCTCTACCAACTGAGCTATTGCGGCGAACCTTGCCGGGGCCCGCGCGAGGCCGGTCCCGTTACGCGCGCTCCTGATATCGGGCATGGCCCGAATTGGCAAGGTGGCGCCGGCTCCCAAATGCCGCTCACCCGCCCCAGCGAGACCAGAATCCGCGCCAGCCGCCGGCCTGGGCCTTTGCGTGGTCCCTGGGCGTGCCGATTTGTTCCGTAAATTCATCGCTCGGACCCTCGTCATCGATCCCGGGATCATCAGGCGCGCGGACGATCGGGATGACGGCGGGAATAGGCGCTGGTGCCGGCTTGCCAAGGTCGGCGCGGGTCCGGAACACCGGCGTTGCCGCCGCGGACGATGATTCGGCGATCTCAGGGGCCGGTTTGAGCGGCTCGGCAGGCGTGACGACCGGCTCTTCCTTGACGGTTTCTTTGGCGGTCTCCTCGACGGCTTCCTTTAAGATTTCCTGGGCTTCAAGGGGCGGCGAATTGTCCTGCGGAGCGGGCACCGGATCCGGCGCCATGACAGCCGGTTCCACCGGGCTCTCGCTCGGGGCCGCCGTCACCCGCTTCGGCGGCGGAGCCGCCAGCATCGCTTCCTCGAAGGCCGAGGATTCGATCATGGCGCCTTTGTCGGAAGGAAGACTCGCGACTGGCGTTTGCCACTGGAAGGCGTCAAGACGGCCGGTGACCGGGGAAACCGGACGCCAGCGGTCGCTGACATAACCGTCCGCAGTCCAGGCCGGATCATGGCGGGCGCGCACCGCGCGCAAGGTCCAGGCGCGGGCCCGGCCGCCGTCACCATGCTCGGTCCGCTCGATCTCGGCCATCAGCATCGCCACGCGCTGGGTGGGATCGTTGACGTAAGGCGCCAGCACCGCGCGCGCACGGGCAAACTCGGACGCATCGATCGCGGCGCGCGCGATCGCCAGCTGGCCCTCGATATAGCCAGCATTGTCGGCAGAAATCTTGGCCGCAAGCGTCTCGACCCGCTGCAGGCGCTGCCGCGCGGAATCGCCGAGCTTCACATGCGCATAGGCATCCGCAAGATCAGGATGCGGATTGGCGAGCCAGGCGGTTTCCACCAGCTTCATGGCGCGGCGCACCTGATGCGCCTCGCTCTCGAATTTTGCAGCGAGCACTGCGGCCGGAACCAGGGTCGGCGCGAGCTTGACCGCCTGCATCACGCTCTCGCGCGCGACGTCGCGGTCCATTGTTTCCAATTCCAGCGCGCGGGCGGCGAGCAGCACGCCGCGCTGGCGGCGATAGGCCTGCTTGTCGATCAGGCCCGCGGACAGATTCGAATCGAGGATCGCGAGCGCGCCGCTCCAGTCGCCGCGCGCGCAGCGGAAGCCGAGCACCGCATGCGAGGCCCAGGTCGAGGACGGCGACAGCTTGATCGCTTCCTCGGCGATCATCACGGCGCCGACCGCATCGTCGGCGCGCTGCGCCTCGATGAACAGGCCGCGCAGGCCGAGCAGGCGCGTGTCCTCGCGCTCGGCCATGGCACGGAAGACGCGCTGGGCCTCGTCGCGATTGCCCTCGAGCTGCGCCGATTGCGCATGCAAGAGAAGCGCGAGCGGATCGTTTGCAGCCAGCCGCCGCGCGGTATCGGCGTGGCGACGGGCAAGCGCGGTGTCGCCATGGCCGATCGCAAGCAGGCCGTGGGTGATGGCGTGGCGGCCGCGAGCATGGCGCTTTTCGTGACGACGGCGGCGCAGACGCCCCGGAGCGCGCCAGGCCATCGTCAGCAGGCTCCAGACCAGCACGACTGCCGCGGCAAAGAGACCAAGCAAGAACACGAAGCGGGGAAGCGTCGTTGTGGCGCGGAAAGCGCCCGCAGTCAGGACGAGGTCGCCGGGCTGATCGGCAACCCAGGCCGCGCCGGCCGCCGCCAGTGCGATCAGAACGAGGAAGAGGACGATGCGAAGCATGACGATCCCTATACGCGCTGATTGTTGCGCGAACCTTTATTGACCAGGCTTGACGAGATCCGCCATGGCGGCGTCGGCGAATTTGCGTGACGCGGCGAGCGCGGCGTCACGGGCATCGGTCTTGTCGAGCCAAGCTTGCGCCGGTGCACGATCGGCCTCGGGCAGCGTTTTCAACTCGCGCCGCGCCTCGACGAAATCGTTGCGCAACGCAGCCGCCGTCACCCGCGCGACGATCGCGCCGCGATCGTTGCCGACCCCGTCGGTACGCTCGATGCGGACGAGTTTCGACGCCCCCGCCTGAAGGCGCTCGACGATTCCGGTGCCGCTGGCCGGAGCTTCCGCCGGCGGCGACAATTTTGGCACGATGTTGAGGAGCTCGCGACTCAAGGCGACCGGCGTCGGAATGCCTGACGACGCAAAGGTGTCGAGCGGCTTCAGCATCTCCGGCTTTGCTGCCAGCGACCGCGCGGCGGCGAGCTGCGACTCGTAGGCATCGCCATGGCGAACGGCGACGTCGAGCAGGGCCGCCGCCACCACATGGCGCAGCGGCTTGTCGTCCATCGTTTTCGCGTCGGCGATCTTCTCGCTTTGCTGTGCGAGTTCCGCACGTTCGGTCTTGCTGGCACGTTCGAGCTGAGCGAGGCGGTCGTTGAGAGCGGCAAGATCGGGCGCGGCAGCGCGCGGCGCCGATGTCGCGTCGTTTAGGGCGCTGGCAGTCTTGTCGGATTGTGCGCGCAGATTGGCGATCTCGCTGCGCAGGCTCGTTGCGGATTTCTCCAGCGCATCGATCCGCGCCACCATGGCCGGATCGGCGGCCGGCTTGCCCGTCTTGGCTTCGACCGCGGCCACGCGCCCGCTCAGCGCCTCGACGGTTGCGCCCGTCACTTGCGGAGCAGCCGGCGGCGCCTGCACGGCAGGCCAGCCCAGCATCCAGCCGACCGCGATCACGATTGCGGCTGCGACGGCGCCGGAGAACGCAGCGATAACCCAGGGTGAAATCGACGGCGATACCGACGCGGACGCAACGGAAGACTCTTCTTCGGCAGGTTCGGGCTGCGGCGCGGCAATAGCTTCTTCGGACCTTACCTCTTGAGACTTTTCCTCTTGAGACTTGCCCTCTTCAGATTTGGCTTGCTCATGCGCGGCCTGTTCGGTCGCTGCCCCAGCCTCAGGCTCGCCCGTCACCTGCTGCGGCTGAGTCGAGACTTCCGTCGCCTCGAGGTCGATGGTGGGCGGGATGCGCTTGGCGCGGCCGGACTCGGGAGCCAATCCTGCGTCTTCAGGCTTGTCGTCGGCCATCGTGACGGTTCCTCACACTTACCTGCCCTGAACGAACGGACCCGATTGCGTCGGATTCGGCCCGACCTCTTACGCCAAACGGGTGCGCAAAGCACGCTCCAAGGTGTCAAATAAGGCATTTTCGTCCGGCGTCGCCGCAACCAGAACCTGCGAGGCACCGGCCTCGCGCAGTACGCCGGCGACCGGCTCGGACAGGCAGCACTGCGGGATCGCCAGAGCCGAGATTTCGACACCTTCCGCCCGCGCGGCCTCCAGGAAAGCCCGCGCGCTGCGCCGGGAGTAGTGCAGCACCGCCTCGATCCCATGGGCGGCAAAGCCTTCACAGACATCGCGCGGCAACAGCTTGACTGGCGCCATGCGATAGGTCGTCTGCGTGATGACGATGAAGCCTTCGGCGCCCAGCTCCCCGCCGAGGTCGCGCGACAGATCCGCGCCCGCGAGATAGAGCAACGTGCTCTTTTTCTTCAGCCGCTTGTCGCGCGCGCTCTGCATCACCTTGTCGCGCAGGGCAGCGGCATCGCCACCGGCGACGATCACCTCGGCAAAACCGGCATCGCGCCCGGCGGCAGCCGTGTGCTCGCCGACCGCGAACAGCGGCAGCTGCAGGAGACCAAGGTCCGGTAATTGCGATGCGACGCCACGGATCGCATTGGCCGATGTGACAATGACGGCGCTGTAGCTCGTTTCACTCTCGTCATGGAAGGCGACCGGCTCGAACTTGAGCACCGGCGCGAGCAGCACCACATGACCCCGTGCACGCAGATTTTCCGACGTCGCCTCATTGTCGGGATGCGGCCGTGTGACAAGAATGGACATCGCTTGTGTTCCCGAACCACGTGGCGGTGGCGCTTTCACGAGGAACGGCAGCGCGTGACGATTGCGTTGGCCGACCCCGGAATGCTACCGGACGTACCAGAACTCTGCTTTGCGGATGAGCGCAAGGGGGCGGGAAGGGCGCAAATTGGATAACAATTCGCCAATGCTGGTACTGGGCATCGAAACCACCTGCGACGAGACCGCCGCGGCGGTGATCGAGCGTGCGCCTGACGGCAGCGGCAAGATCCTGTCCAATATCGTGTGGTCGCAGGTCGAGGAGCATGCCCGTTTCGGCGGCGTGGTACCGGAGATCGCGGCCCGCGCCCATGTCGACCTGCTCGACGGCATCATCGACCGCGCCATGACTGAGGCCGGCATCGACTTCGCCCAGCTCGACGGTGTCGCGGCCGCCGCGGGCCCGGGACTGATCGGCGGCGTCATCGTCGGGCTCACCACCGCGAAGGCGATCGCGATGGTGCACGACACGCCGCTGGTCGCGGTGAACCATCTGGAAGCGCATGCGCTGACACCGCGCCTGACCGACGCACTCGAATTTCCCTATTGCCTGTTTCTCGCCTCGGGCGGCCATACCCAGATCGTTGCCGTCACCGGCGTCGGACAGTATGTGCGGCTCGGCACCACCGTCGACGATGCGATCGGCGAAGCCTTCGACAAGGTGGCGAAGATGCTGGGGCTGCCCTATCCGGGCGGCCCGCAGGTCGAGCGCGCGGCAGCCAACGGCGATGCCGCGCGATTTGCGTTTCCGCGGCCGCTGCAGGGACGCCCCGACGCCAACTTCTCACTCTCGGGATTGAAGACAGCGGTGCGCAACGAAGCAAGCCGGTTGGCCGAGATCACACCGCAGGACGTCAACGATCTCTGCGCGAGCTTCCAGGCCGCCGTGCTCGACTCCACCGCCGACCGGCTGAGCGTCGGCCTGAAACTCTTCCGCGAGCAGTTCGGTGCACCGCGTGCGCTGGTGGCGGCCGGCGGTGTCGCCGCCAATCAGGCGATCCGCGGCGCGCTGCATGACGTTGCGAGGAAAGCCGGAACACAATTGATCATGCCGCCGCCGGCGCTCTGCACCGACAATGGTGCAATGATCGCCTGGGCCGGCGCGGAACGTCTCGCGCTCGGCATGACCGACACGATGGAAGCACAGCCTCGCGCGCGCTGGCTGCTCGATGCGAACGCGACGGCACCGGCCGGATACGGCAAGACACGCGCGGGATTCTAGCAATGACAGCGTTCCGATCTGTCGCGGTGATCGGCGCGGGCGCCTGGGGCACGGCGCTGGCGATGGTGGCGGCGCGGGCCGGACGGAACGTGACGCTGTGTGCGCGCAATTCCGAGCACGCGACGCGAATCGCATCGAGCCGCGACAATCCGCGGCTGCCGGGCGTGCGGCTTGCGCCGGAGATCATCGTCACGAGCGACCTGGCCCTCGCCGCACGCGCGGACATGCTGCTGATCGCAGTGCCCGCGCAGCATCTGCGCGGTGCTGTCAACATGCTCGCCTCGCACCTGGAAAAGCCGGTGCCGATCATTGCCTGCGCCAAGGGCATCGAGCACGGCACCCATAAATTCATGACCGACGTGATCGCCGAGGCCGCGCCTCACGCGCAGCCGGCGATCCTGTCGGGCCCGAGCTTTGCCGACGATGTCGCGCGTGGCCTGCCGACGGCGGTGACGCTGGCCGCAAAGGACGACGCCTTGGCGAGCCACCTGGTGCAGGCGCTGGGCTCGCCGACGTTCCGGCCCTATCACTCCACCGATGTCCGCGGCGTCGAGATCGGCGGCGCCGCCAAGAACGTGCTGGCGATCGCGGTCGGCATCGCGGTCGGGCGCAAGCTCGGCGCTTCCGCCCAGGCCGCACTTACCACCCGCGCCTTTGCCGAGCTGACACGCCTCGGCCGCGCGCTCGGCGCACGCAGCGAAACACTCACGGGCTTGTCTGGCCTCGGCGATCTGATCCTGACCTGCTCGAGCCCACAATCGCGCAATTTTGCGCTCGGCCTGTCGCTTGGCCGCAGCGAGCAGCCGCCCGCCGGCAAGCTTGCCGAAGGCGAATTCACCGCGCCGGTACTGATCGAGCTCGCGGCTTCGCAAAACATCGAAATGCCAGTATCGGAAGCCGTCGCATCGATCCTGACCGGCAGAAGCACGATCGACGCCGCGATCTCGGGGCTCATGACGCGACCTTTCAAGGCGGAGGAATGAACATGGCGTACTGGCTGGTGAAATCCGAACCATCGGTGTGGTCCTGGGACCAGCAGGTGGCGAAAGGCGCCAAGGGCGAAGCCTGGACCGGCGTGCGCAATTACACCGCGCGCCAGAACCTCGTCGCCATGAAGAAGGGCGACAAGGCGTTCTTCTATCATTCCAACGAGGGCAAGGAGATCGTCGGCATCGCGGAGATTATCAAGGAAGCCTACCCCGATCCGACCGACAAGACCGAGAAATTCGTCTGCGTCGACATCAAGGCCGACAAGCCGTTGAAGATTCCGGTGACGATGGCCGCGATCAAGGCCGAGAAGAAACTCGCCGACATGGCGCTGGTGAAATATTCGCGCCTTTCGGTGCAGCCGGTGACGGCCGAGGAATGGAAGCTCGTCTGCAAGATGGGCGGGATGTAGGCTTGGGTGCTGTAGCCCGGATGAGCGAAGCGATATCCGGGACTACTGCTGCGATCCCGCATGTCGCTACGCTCATCCGGGCTACGACATCGGAGCTTGTTTCTCCGGCAGCGCAAATATCTCGCATGGCGCGGCGATGCCCCGCAGCGAATGCGATCCGAGCGCGATCAGAGGCATGTCGGTTTCCGCGGCGAGCGCGCCCGACACCAGCACGGTTCTGCCGAGCGGCTTGCACAATCCTTCGAGCCGGCTGGCGAGATTGACGGCGGGACCGATTGCGGTGAAATCCAGCCGATTGGCGGCACCGATATTGCCCCATAGCATCTCGCCGAGATGCAGCGCCGCGCCGAACGCGAGCGGCGGCAGACCTTGAGCACGGCGCTCCGCGTTGAGATACACCATCCCGGCTTCGGCTGCGCGCGCGGCACGCAGAGCTGCATCGGACGCTTGGCGCGGTGACGGCC
The DNA here is from genome assembly GCF_023073155.1 of Bradyrhizobium sp. 45. NCBI lineage: Bacteria > Pseudomonadati > Pseudomonadota > Alphaproteobacteria > Hyphomicrobiales > Nitrobacteraceae > Bradyrhizobium > Bradyrhizobium sp. 45. Next base: position 50,511 of record NZ_JADPIX010000006.1, read on the forward strand.
TGACCACCGGAAAGATCGCGAGCACACCGTCGCCGATGAATTTCAGCACCTCGCCGCCGAAGGCGTGGACCGCGCCGGCGATGCGATCGAACCAGGCATCGAGCGCCGCGATGACCTCGGCAGGCGGATTGGTTTCCGACAGGAGCGTGAAGTTGCGCAAATCGGCATAGAGCAGCGCGGCCTGTATGGTCTCGCCGAGGTCGCGCCGCAGGGGTGCCGCCAGCACCCGCTCCGCACTGCGCTTGCCGAGATAGGCATCCAGCGTCGCGCGCAACGTTGCACGCGCGGCAAGTACGGCAAGGGGTGTGGCGGCAAAGCGCGCGGCCTGGCGCAATTGCTCGGTCTCGTCCGCGGTGAACGGACGCGGCCCGATCCAGCCGAGCAACGGCCCGTCGGGCCGTCCGACCAAATCTTCGTGCACTTCACCCTCCGCGATGTCGCGCAGCCAGCGGCGGCCGGCATCGTTGGGCGGGTCGGGCGCGAGGCCGCCTGGTGCGAAGCCGAGCGCTTCGATCACCCGGCCGTTCTCCGCGCGCCACAACCAGGTCCGTTTCGCGATCAGCGGATGTGGCACCTCCAGCGTCAGGCTGCCCGCCGCAAGCGGCACGCCATCGGCGACCAGATGTGCGCCAAGGTCCGCGAGCAGGCGGTCGGCGCCGGCGCTATCGGCGGCGGCATCGACAAGCCAGGCGAGTGTCGGCGAGAGGTGCATGGCCCGATCATGACGAAGGCAGGCGGTCTTTGTCACGGGCAATCCTTGACGGGCCGCTCGAGCGCCGCCATGTCCCAGTGTCAGCCCAGGGGTGATCGTCGATGACCGAACCGTTCATAGTGCGACGCGAGACCCAGATCGCGGCCCCACGCGCCACCGTTTTCGCCTACCTGACCGACCCCGAGAAGATTTTGAGCTGGATGGGTTCCGAGGCGACCACGGAGCCACATCCCGGTGGGCTGTATCTGCTCAAAGGCATCGGCCCCCGCGGCGGCGTTGCCCGCGGCGCATTCCGCGAAGTCGTGCCGGTGCATCGGCTCGCCTACACGTTTGGATGGGAGGGCGGCCAGGAAGTGCCGCCCGGCTCAAGCCTGATCGAGATCGACCTGATCGAACGCGACGGCGGCACATTGCTGCGCATGACCCATAGCGGGCTGCCGACCGAGGAACAGGCGGCCGCCCACGCGACGGGATGGGCGCACTATCTGGGACGGCTCACGGCGGCAGCCGCGGGCGGCGATCCCGGTCCCGACAACGGCGTTTCCAACAAGGCGTAACGACGCCGAGGTCAGACCGCCGCGGTCGCCACCACCTGCTGCAAAAGCTGCTCGCGCCTGGCCTGCGAGCGCTGGCCCTTCATGGTCGCGGCGAAGCGTTCCAGGATGCCGTCCTCGAACGCGGTGACGATGGTATCGTGAACATAGCTCTTGCGGCAGATCGCCGGCGTGTTGGAGAGCTGGTCGGCAGCGCCGCGGATCGCCTCCAGCACCTGCTTCTTGCGGCCGCGCTGGCTGGTCGCCGGCGTGATCCGCGACAGCGATTCCACGACGACGGCAGAGGCCATCAGCGTGCGGAAATCCTTCAGCGAGATCTTGATGCCGGCGATCTCGCGCAGAAACGCGTTCACCTGCGTGGTGCTGACCGCGCGCACGATGCCATAGGGATCGCGATACTGGAACATGCGCTTGCCGGGAACGCCCTGCAAGATCCCGATGGCGCGCACGAGCTTGGCCGCGTCGCACTCCTTGCGCACCGCCTTGCCGCCCTTCGCCTTGAAGGTCAGCACGAAGCTGTCGTCTTCCAGCGAGACGTTGGACTTCAGCAGCGTGGTGGCGCCGCGGGTGCCGTTGAGACGGGCATAGGATTCGTTGCCGGGGCGGATCGCGGTGCGCGCGATCAATTCGATGACGGCGGAGAGCGCGAACTCGCGGGTCGGCTCGTCGCCCGACAGGAACGCCGAGACCTTGCGCCGGATCTTGGGCAGCGCGCCGACGAGCTTTTCCAGGCGATGCGCCTTGCGTTGCTCGCGGACCTTCTCCCAATCGGCGTGATAGCGATATTGCAGCCGGCCCGCGGCATCGCGTCCCACTGCCTGGAGATGCGTGCTCGGATCGGCCGAGTAGCGCACCTCGCGATAGGCCGGCGGCACCGCCATCGAATGCAGCCGCCGAATGGTGCGGGCATCGCGGATGTGGACGCCGTTAGGCCGCACGAACGAATAGCCCTTGCCGCGCCTGACGCGGCGGATGGTCAGCTCGTTCTGGTCGCCGAGCCGCAGGCCCAGTTCCTTGGCGAGGGCCTCGACCGTCGTCGACGGCGCCGCGTCGAACACTTTCTTCGGGCTGGGACGGCCGGAACCGGCCGGTTTCGGCCATTGTCCGAGGGCTTTGGCCAGCGCGATGGCTGCAGGATCGGCTGAAGCGGGCCGTATCGTCCCGAGATTCTGCTGATCCATCATAGTCTTATGCCTTAGCCCTGTCTGTTGTCGGTCAATGCCGCTGTTCTGATTTTTGTTCCAAGGGGTCTCGTTGGACCCGGGTTGGCCATTTAGGGTGTTCCGAACCGCATTGCGAGTCCCGAATCAGTGAGAGGCGGTTTCTAAATACCTCTGCTGAATGCATGGCGCTCTGCGCGGGCCCATTCCGAGCATCTGGGTGAAGACCCCAAAGCCGCCCGTCGCCCTGTTTCAAAACTGCGACAGTCGCACGAAACGGCTTGATCCTCCGCATGGCAGGCTGCTCGCCGAAGGTCCAGCTTGTGCACCTTGTCGGGTCCGGTTAGCCCGACGCATAATCGGTTCAACGATCAAGTCGGCTCGCCAGTGGTCCGTGCTCGGCTCGCCGTATGTGGAGGGAAACATGTCCGAGAAGATCTACGACGTCCCCGCAGAATGGGCGAAGCGCGCCTGGGTCGACCAGGCCAAGTACAAGGACATGTACGCCCGCTCGATCTCGGACCCGAACGGTTTCTGGGCGGAGCAGGCCAAGCGCATCGACTGGATGCACGCGCCGACCAGGATCGAGAACGTCTCCTTCGCGCCCGGCAACATCTCCATCAAATGGTTCGAGGACGGCGTTCTCAACGTCGCCCATAATTGCATCGACCGGCATCTCCACAATCGCGCCAACCAGACCGCGATCATCTGGGAAGGCGACGATCCCTCCCAATCCCGGCACATCACCTACAAGGAGCTGCACGACGAGGTCTGCCGGATGGCCAACATCCTGCGCACCCGGAACGTCAAGAAGGGCGACCGCGTCACCATCTACCTGCCGATGATTCCGGAGGCGGCCTACGCGATGCTGGCCTGCGCGCGGATCGGCGCGATTCACTCCGTGGTGTTCGCCGGCTTCTCGCCCGACAGCCTCGCCCAGCGCATCAACGACTGCCAGTCCAAGGTGATCATCACCGCCGATGAGGGCCTGCGCGGCGGCAAGAAGGTGCCGCTGAAGGCCAATGTCGACGCGGCGCTCGCCAAGGCAGACGGCGTCGACTGGGTCGTCGTGGTCAAGCGCACCGGCGGCGCGGTCGAAATGAATCCCTCGCGCGACCTCTGGTACCACGACGCCGCCAAGATGGTGACGACCGAGTGCCCGGTCGAGCACATGCACGCCGAGGATCCGCTGTTCATCCTCTACACCTCGGGCTCGACCGGCCAACCCAAGGGCGTGCTGCACACCTCCGCCGGCTATCTCGTGTTCGCCGCGATGACGCATCAATACGTCTTCGACTATCACGACGGCGACATCTACTGGTGCACCGCCGACGTCGGCTGGGTCACCGGCCACAGCTACATTCTCTACGGACCGCTCGCCAACGGCGCGACCACGCTGATGTTCGAAGGCGTGCCGAATTACCCGGATAATTCGCGATTCTGGAACGTCATCGACAAGCACAAGGTCAACATCTTCTACACCGCGCCGACCGCGATCCGCGCGCTGATGCGGAGCGGCGACGCGCCCGTGAAGAAGACCTCGCGCGCCAGCCTGCGCCTGCTCGGCTCGGTAGGCGAGCCGATCAATCCGGAAGCCTGGGAGTGGTATCACCGCGTCGTCGGCGACGACCGCTGCCCGATCGTCGATACGTGGTGGCAGACCGAGACCGGCGGCATTTTGATCACGCCGCTGCCCGGCGCCACGAAGCTCAAGCCGGGCTCGGCGACGCAGCCGTTCTTCGGCGTGGTGCCTGAGATCGTCGACGCCGACGGCAACGTGCTGGACGGCGAGACATCAGGCAATCTGTGCCTGACGCGGTCATGGCCGGGCCAGATGCGCACGGTCTATGGCGACCACGCCCGCTTCGAGCAGACTTATTTCTCGACCTACAAGGGCAAGTACTTCACCGGCGACGGCTGCCGGCGCGATGCGGACGGTTATTACTGGATCACCGGCCGCGTCGACGACGTCATCAACGTCTCCGGCCACCGCATGGGTACCGCCGAAGTCGAAAGCGCGCTGGTGGCGCATGAGAAGGTCTCGGAAGCCGCCGTGGTCGGTTACCCGCACGACATCAAGGGTCAGGGCATTTACGCATATGTGACCCTGATGGCCGGCATCGAGCCAACCGAGGATCTACGCAAGGAGCTCGTCACCTGGGTGCGCAAGGAGATCGGCCCGATCGCTGCGCCCGACCAGATCCAGTTCTCGCCCGGCCTGCCCAAGACCCGATCCGGCAAGATCATGCGCCGCATCCTACGCAAGATCGCCGAGGACGAACCGGGCAGCCTGGGCGACACCTCGACCCTGGCCGATCCCGGCGTGGTCGACGACCTCGTCAAGAACCGTCAGAACAAAAAGGCGGTCTGAGCCACATCGTCCTGTGCCCCGGACGCAGCGTAGCGCGCACTTCGCGGTGCGCTGCAGAGTCGGGGCCGATGCAACGGCAGACTCTGTGGCCTTCTAGATCCCGGCTCTGCGTCGCACCGCTTCGCGCTGCGCCGCGTCCGGGACACGAGATCGCATCCCCGCGTTAGCGCTCCCCCGAACAACGGCCGTTCACATCCTCACGCACTTGTCAGGCCGCGCCCCGGCGCCCGGGCATCTTTCCCGCCAAGTGTTGTTTTCAGGTCATTTACTTTGTTTCGAACATTTCCTTTGTTCCCCCTGCTGGCTGGCCCTTGGCGGCCGTGCGTGGAAACCATCCGGTTAACAGGCGCGGTTAAGAATGTCCCCTAACAAGGACTTGGCGAGCCGGCGATTGCCGGTTTTGCGTAATCTTGGACGGTCCGTTCGGGGCAAGGGGAAAATCGATGTCGATGAGGATTGCTGTGGCGCTGGCCGCCACCGTCGTGACTGGGGTCTTAACGTTGACGGCGGCGCAGGCGCGGCCGGAAATGGTGGGGACGAACCTGGCTGACTATTCGCCGGGCACCATCGTGGTCAAAACCAACGAGCGTCGGCTCTATCTCGTCCTCGATAGCGGCCACGCCGTGCGCTACCCGGTCGGCGTCGGCAAGTCCGGCAAGCAGTGGGCCGGCACCACCCGCATCGACGGCAAGTACCGCAATCCGGCCTGGGCGCCGCCCGCCGAGGTGAAGCGCGACAAGCCCAGCATCCCGGACGTCATCCCGGGCGGCTCGCCCCGCAATCCGATGGGCGTCGCGGCGATGACGCTGTCCGGCGGTGAATACGCGATCCACGGCACCAACGTGCCGGGCTCGATCGGCGGCTTCGTCTCCTATGGCTGCATCCGCATGCTCAACGACGACATCACCGATCTCTACAGCCGCGTCTCGGTCGGCACGACGGTGGTCGTGACGCGCTGATCGCCGGCATCAGGACGACACGGCAATAGCCGCGTCGTTCGACGCGGCTTTTTGTCACCAGAAGCGCCAGCTCCGCGCGCACCAGCCGTCGCGATGGCCGCCATTGTAGCTCCGCGCGTAACCGCCCGCGAGCAACGCCGCCGAGACATTGGTCGTGCGTTTGGTCGCGACGTCGGCGAGAACGCGACCATATTTGTCGGCACCGAGGTTGGTGATCGTCACGCCACCCTGTGCGAGCAGATCGCGCAATGCGCGGGCCGCGGCTTCGGCCTTGTCCAGTTCCTCCTGGCAGGATGCTTTCATCTCGGGTGCGTCGATGCCGCGCAGGCGAACGCGCACGATGAGATCGCGGCCGTCGCGCTGACGAACGCGTGCGAGAAAGGTGTCGCCGTCAATGGTGCGAACGACATCGACCGGCTCGCGACGATCGGGATGGCCGCCTTGCTGGAGCACAATCTCGGCGTCTCGTGATTGACCGTCGGTCACGTGAGGGAACTGCCAGTTCATCCCATGCCGGGACGTGAACACCACGGCCACCACGATTCCAACCACGAACATCCACGGCAACAGCCCTGAGAACCGGCGACCAAATGGCGAGCCGCTGTATGAAGGCCGATATGGATGGCTTGGATCGAAACGCGACATCCGCGCACGCTAGGGCTGAGTCGGGCAGTCCGGCAAGCGAGCCTCAAAAGACAAGCTTCAGAAGTCGGAAGCGATGCCCTTGCGCTCCCAATCGCCATAGCGGGTCGGTTCGGGTCCTTTTGGGCCCTGCAACTCCTTTGGCGCCGCCTCGCCGTCGTTCTTGGCTCGGGCTGCCGCAGCCTGACGGCGCGCTTCGGCCTCGGCCAGCGCGCGCTGGGCGGCCGGCGTAAGCTGCTTGCGGTCGGGAACGGGAGGCTGGTCACTCATAGGCGGCTTTCTAGCGCGGGACGGCCCGCGGCGCGACGCCCAATAACGCATTCCTGAAATTGCTCCGAAAGGGCTGAAAAACCCGGAAGCGATTCTTACATTTGGCATATTCGCGTGCCAGAGATCGCCTTCTCAAGGCATGCGCCCATTACGGCGAACTGCCGCTGCTCAGAACCTTGTTTCCGCATGCCTTCTCAACGTTTCGCTCCTCCATCCGAAGTGCCCGGTCTCGCGGCGCGGCGGATTGCCGCCGACATCGTGGACGGCGTGCTGCACAAGCACCGCACACTTGACGAGCAGCTCGACGGCAGCGGCGCCCATCCCGGACTGAAGACGCTCCCCGACCGCGACCGCGCGCTGATGCGCCGCCTGGTCGCCACCGTGCTGCGCCGGCTCGGCACGCTCGGCCATGTGCTGTCCCGCCTGCTCGACAAGGGCATTCCCTCCGACGCGCCGCGCGCGCAGAGCGCGCTGTTGATCGGCGCCGCCCAGATCCTCTGGATGGACGTGCCCGATCACGCGGCCGTCGATCTCTCCGTTCGCCTCGTGCAATCCGACCGGCGCGCCGCGCGCTATGCCGGCCTCGTCAACGCCGTGCTGCGCCGCTGCGCCCGCGAGGGCAAGGCGCTGGTGGACGAGGTTGCCGCGCAGTCGCTGGACCTGCCGCCCTGGATGGTCGCGCGCTGGAGCGCGCATTATGGCGAGACGGTCGCAAGGGACATGGCGCTCGCGCTCAGCCATGATCCGTCGCTGGATCTGACCGTGAAGTCGGACGCCGCGCAATGGGCGAGCCGGCTCCATGGCGAAGTGCTACCGACCGGATCGGTGCGCACGGTGCTGCACGGCGCGGTGACCATGCTTCCCGGCTTCGCCGAAGGACAATGGTGGGTGCAGGACGCCGCCGCTGCGTTGCCAGCCCGGCTGTTCGGCGACATCAAGGGCAAATCCATCGCCGATCTCTGCGCCGCTCCCGGCGGCAAGACCGCGCAACTGGCGCAGGCCGGCGCGCACGTCACCGCCATCGACCGCTCGCCTGCCCGGGTGGCACGGCTGCGCGAGAATCTGACGCGGTTGTCGCTGCAGGCCGAGACCGTCGTCGCCGACGCCGCGGAATGGGCCGGCCCTGCCGATGGCTTCGACGGCATCCTCATTGATGCGCCTTGCACATCGACCGGGACGATCCGCCGCCACCCCGATGTATCCTGGCTCCGGCAGGAATCCGACATCGCCGCAATGACCGCGCTCCAGCGGCGGCTGCTGCAAAAATCGGTCTCGCTACTCAAGCCCGGTGGGACGCTAGTTTATTGCACCTGTTCGCTGGAACCTGAAGAGGGCGAGCATGCGGTCGCCGCGCTGCTGACCGCGGAGCCCGGTCTTCGCCGGGTTCCGATCGATGCGTCCGAGGTGTCGGGGCTCAGCGAGATCATTACCGCCGAGGGCGATCTGCGCACCCTGCCCAGCCATCTGCCGAACGCCGATCCCAAGCTCGGCGGGCTCGACGGATTTTTCGCGGCCCGGCTCGTTAAATCCTGATTTTGCACTGGATTTTGCAAACACGGCACTGATTCGCGTCGTTCAAGGTGGTGTCGGCCGTCCGATTTTGGGATTAATAAGGATTCGTCGGAATCCTCTCCCCCATCAAGGCAAGGCGTGTCGGTCGCTCAACGCAGACGTATCTCGACGCTGGTGATGAACCGCTTCGCGCGGAACATGCTCGCGCGCGCGAGCGGCGGTTCCGTCGCCCTGTCGCGGGTTTGGCCCGGCCGCGCCGACCGGCTGATCATCGCGCCGCATGATCTACGCACCGCGGATGCGACCCGCGCCGCCGAGATCTATGCCGGCCGCTTCGTCTTCGCCGGCAAGATCGTCAATTGCCACGGCCGCTCGATCTTCGATCTCGAGCCGCCGTCGGAAGATTGGGAAGTTGCGCTGCTCGGCTTCGGCTGGCTGCGCCATTTGCGCGCCGCCGACACCGCGCTGACGCGCGCAAATGCGCGCTCGCTGATCGAGGACTGGATCGGCAACCCCGCCAGCAAGCGCCGTCCCGTCGCGCGACGCGCCGACGTGCTGGCGCGCCGCGTGATCTCCCTGCTGTCGCAGGCGCCGCTGGTGCTGAACGATACCGACAACAAATTCTATCGTCGGTATCTGCGCGCGCTGGCGCGCGAAATCCGCTTGCTGCGCTACACCATGGTCAACATCCCCGACGGAGTGCCGAAGCTCCAGGTGCTGATCGCGCTGTGCTATGCGGCGTTGTGCCTTGCCAACCAGGCAAGTCACATCCGCAGCACCTCGAAAAAGCTCTCGGATGAATTGCAGCGGCAGATCCTGCCCGACGGCGGCCATGTCTCGCGCAACCCGGGCGCGCTGATCGAGCTCTTGATCGACCTGTTGCCGCTGCGGCAGACCTTTGCCGCGCGCAACATCGCGCCGCCGCCCGCGCTGCTCAACGCGATCGACCGCATGATGCCGATGCTGCGCTTCTTCCGCCACGGCGACGGCAATTTCGCGCTGTTCAACGGCATGAGCGCGACCCCGTCGGACCTGCTCGCGACGCTGCTTGCCTATGACGACACCCACGGCGCGCCGATGTCGAACATGCCGCATACCGGTTTCCAGCGCCTCGATGCCGGCCAGACCACTTTGATCATCGACACGGGCCCGCCGCCGGCGGCCAGCGTCAGCCACGACGCCCATGCCGGCTGCCTGTCGTTCGAACTCTCCTCCGGCATCAGCCGCATCGTCACCAATTGCGGCATGCCGGCCACGGGCCGCGACAATTGGCGGCCGTTCGCACGCGGCACGGCGGCGCATTCGACGCTGACCTATCACGACACCTCGTCATGCCAGTTCGTGGAGATGTCGGCTATGAAGCGGCTCTTGCACGGCGCTCCGGTCACCAGCGGCCCCGTCGAGGTTGAGAGCTATCGCGAAATCGTGCAGAACGGCACCCTGCTCACGACGTCGCATGACGGTTACCTGACAAAATTCGGCGCGATCCACCGCCGCGTACTGATGATCGCCAATGACGGCGCGCGCATCGACGGCGAGGACACGTTGTCGCCGCCGCAAGGCGGGCGCTTCAAGGGTCCGGATGCCGATTTCGCGCTGCGATTCCATCTGCACCCGGCGGTGAAGGCGAGCCGGCTGTCCGACGCCCGCGGCGTCATGCTGGTGCTCCCGAATCGCGACGTCTGGACCTTCGAGGCGCTCGACGACAAGGTGGAGCTGGAGGACAGCGTATCCCTGGCCGGCAATGACGGCCCGCGCCGCACCGCGCAGATCGTGATCCGCCAGGACGCGCGGCAGGCGCCCTCGATCCGCTGGAGTTTTGTGCGCTCCACCGCCTCGCCGGCGGTCACGAATGCCCGCAGAAATGCACGGCGGGAGCCGGAACTTCCGCTGTAGACGCATGCGATTCGGCACCATCTGGTCGTTGTGATAGCGACCGAAAACTGCTATCGAGCCCTCGCTCGCGCGACTGGCGACCTTGGATGGAGCACCATCGGGAAGCGCGGGACACAGCTGCCGCGCGCCTGGGCATTACTCCTTCAGACAGAGGATCTTGCTCATGACTGACCATCCCCGCCGCGTCACCCGCGCACTTCTCTCCGTTTCCGACAAGACCGGCCTGATCGACTTCGCAAAGGCGCTTGCCGCGCACGATGTCGAGCTGATCTCGACCGGCGGCACCGCGAAGGCGATCGCCGCGGCCGGCCTCGAGGTGAAGGACGTGTCCGAGCTGACCGGCTTCCCCGAGATGATGGATGGCCGCGTGAAGACGCTGCATCCGAAGGTGCACGGCGGTCTGCTCGCGATCCGCGACAACAAGGACCATGCGGATGCGATGACGGCGCATGGGATCGCGCCGATCGATCTCCTCGTCGTCAATCTCTATCCGTTCGAGGCGACCGTCGACAAAGGCGCGGGCTTCGAGGATTGCATCGAGAACATCGACATCGGCGGCCCCGCGATGATCCGCGCCGCCGCGAAGAATCATGACGACGTCGCCGTCGTGGTCGAGGCGCAGGACTATCAGGCCGTGCTCGATGAGCTCGCCGCCAACAGCGGTGCAACCACGCTGAAGTTGCGCCGGCGCCTTGCCGCCAAGGCTTACGCGCGCACTGCCGCCTATGACGCCGCGATCTCGAACTGGTTCAATCGCCAGCTCGAGATCGACGCGCCCGATTTCCGTGCCTTCGGCGGCCGGCTGATCCAGTCACTGCGCTATGGCGAGAATCCGCACCAGACCGCGGCGTTCTATGCGACGCCCGACAAGCGGCCGGGCGTCTCGACCGCGCGGCAGCTCCAGGGCAAGGAGCTCTCCTACAACAACATCAACGACACGGATGCGGCCTATGAATGCATCGGCGAGTTCGACGCCAAGCGCACCGCAGCCTGCGTCATCGTCAAGCATGCCAATCCCTGCGGCGTCGCGGAGGGCTCCGACCTCGTCGGCGCCTACAGCAAGGCGCTGGCCTGCGATTCCACCTCGGCGTTCGGCGGCATCATCGCGATGAACCGCGCACTCGATGCTGACACCGCGCGCGAGATCACGAAAATCTTCACCGAGGTGATCATCGCGCCTGACGCTAGCGAGGAAGCGATCGCCATCATCGGCGCGCGCAAGAACCTTCGGCTTCTGCTCGCCGGCAGCCTGCCCGACCCGCGCGCGCCGGGCCTCACCGCCAAGACGGTGGCGGGCGGTCTCCTCGTGCAGAGCCGCGACAACGCCGTCGTCGACGACATGACCTTCAAGGTTGTCACGAAGCGCGCGCCCACTGATGCCGAGATGCGCGACCTGAAGTTTGCTTTCCGTGTCGCAAAACACGTCAAGTCCAACACCATCATCTACGCCAAGGATCTCGCGACCGTCGGCATCGGCGCCGGCCAGATGAGCCGGGTCGATTCAGCGCGGATCGCGGCACGCAAGGCTCAGGATGCGGCCGCCGAGCTGAAGCTCGCCGAACCGCTCACCAAGGGCTCGGTGGTGGCGTCGGATGCGTTCTTCCCGTTCGCCGACGGCATGCTCGCCTGCATCGAGGCCGGCGCCACCGCCGTGGTGCAGCCCGGCGGCTCCATGCGCGACGACGAAGTGATCAAGGCCGCCGACGAGCATGGCATCGCCATGGTGTTCACCGGCACGCGGCACTTCAGGCACTAGATCTGTCGTGTACTAAACTCTCGACGGGTCGTCCCGGCGAAGGTCGGGACCCATAGCCCAGGAAGTAGTTTGGTGTGCGGTACTGGCCGTGTCGCGGCAACGAGCAATCACGCGGTATGGGTCCCGGTCCCCGTGCGCAATTGCGCACTAGGCCGGGACGACGCTAATTTTCCCGCACCCGCATCAACAGCGCCAGACCCGCGACGAAGAACACCACCAGCACGGCCATGCCGGCCTTCTGGCTCGCCGTCACCGCGGTGATCACGCCGATCAGCAGCGGGCCGATGAAGGACGTCACTTTCCCCGTCAGTGCGAACAGACCGAAATACTGCGCGATGCGGTCCTTCGGTGCGAGACGGATCAGAAGCGTACGTGAGGCCGCTTGCAGCGGACCACCGGCCGCACCGATCAGGCAGCCCAGCACCAGATAAGCGCGCTCTGACGCGGCGGCGAACAATCCGCCGCCGGGCGCGGGCGGCGCGACCTTGATGAAGAGGATCGAATCCTTGTCGACCAGCAGGATCGCCGCCAGCGCCAGCAGCAGGACCAGCATGCTGCCGGCGATCACGCGCTTCGGCCCGAAGCGATCGTCCAGCTTGCCACCAAACCACGCGCCAAACGCGCCGGCGATCGCGAGCATGATGCCAAACGTGCCGATCTGGATCGTGTGCCAGCCGAACGTACCCGCGGCATAGATGCCGCCGAAGGCAAACAGCGACACCAGACCGTCGGTGTAGATCATGTTGGCGAGTAGAAACGCCGCAAGCGATTTCTGCTGCGGCAGCCCCTTGATCGATTGCTTCAGCTCCGACAGCCCCTCGTGCAGCGCCTCGCGCACCGGACGCTTCGCCGGATAGTCCGGCGTGAACAGGAACATCGGCGTCACGAAAACGATGAACCAAAGCCCGGTCAACGGTCCGGCGGCGCGGTCGCCCTGATGACTGACGGGATCGAGCCCGAACAGAGGCGTGAGACCGAGCAGCGTGCGACCGGTCTCGGGGTTCGCGGCGAGCAGGCCGAGCACGATGATCAGGCTGACGATGCCGCCGACATACCCCGTCGCCCAGCCGGTGCCGGAGAGCCGCCCGATGCGCTCCGGCGGCACCAGCGTCGGCATCATCGCATTGTTGAAGAGAGTGGCGAATTCCGCGCCAACGCTGGCGAGCGCGACCGCGGTGAGCAGCGGCGGAATGATCGAGGGATCGCCGGGCTTGCCGATCCACAGCGTGCAGGATGCCAGCACCAGCACTGCGCCGAATCCGGCGATCCACGGCTTCCTGCGGCCCGACGCATCGGCGATAGCCCCCAGCACCGGCGACATCAAGGCAATCGCGAGGCCCGCGGCAGCCATCGCAAAGCCCCACAACGATTGCCCGGTGGCGGGATTCGGCGCAATGCCGGTGGCGAAATAGGGCGCGAACACGAAGGTCGTGATCAGCGTAAAATAAGGCTGCGCGGCCCAGTCGAAGAAGATCCAGCTGACGACGGCGCTGCGCGGCGGATAGGTCCGCTGCGCGCCGGCGATCCGCGCATCCCGGGCGATCGTCGTCACTCCATAATCCTCATCACGAACAGTTTTGCCTCTGTCGGGGCAAACCGTATAGCATTGCAGCGCTGCATGTGAACTGCCCATGGCCATTGCGGAAGTTTGATGATGTCGTCTTTTTCGACACGGCGGACATTTTTCGCCTTCCTTGCCACTCTGGCGTTCGGACTTCCGACCGCGACCGCGCAGGATGCGCGGCGGGCCTATGTGCCGCCCGCGCTCGACACCGTGCACGCCGTTCCCGCCGAACACGGCATGGTAGTAGCGCAGGAGAAAATCTCCGCGCAGGTCGGCGCCGATATCCTGCGGCGCGGCGGCAATGCCGTCGATGCCGCGGTCGCGACCGGCTTTGCGATGGCCGTGACCTATCCGCGGGCCGGCAATATCGGCGGCGGCGGCTTCATGGTGATTCATTCCACCGAGCGCAACGAAGACATCACGATCGATTATCGCGAGACCGCGCCGGCTGCGACCACGCCGCAGATTTTCCTCGGCGCCGACGGCAAGCCCGATGCGGCGAAGTCGCGGGATTCTGCGCTCGGCGTCGGCGTGCCCGGCACCGTCGCGGGTCTTGCGCTCGCCCTGGAAAAATGTGGCTCGGGCCGGTTCACGCTGGCGCAACTGCTCGAGCCCGCGATCGTGCTCGCCCGCGACGGCTTCCTCGTCGGCGACGACATTGCCGACACGCTGCCGGGCTGGCACAAGCAGCTGGTGCGCTGGCCCTCCTCGGCCCGGATATTCTCGCGGCCTGATGGCACGCCGCTCAGCCAAGGCGACAGGCTGGTGCAGAGCGATCTCGCCGAAACGCTGTCGACTGTCGCCGTACAGGGCCCGCGCGGTTTTTATGAAGGGCCGGTCGCGGAAAAACTCGCCAAGGCCGTGACTGATGCGGGCGGCATCATGACGCCAGCGGATTTGAAATCCTATCAAGCGGTGATCCGCGCGCCGGTGCGCGGCACCTATCGCGGCTATGACATCGTGTCGATGCCGCTGCCGTCGTCGGGCGGCGTGGTGCTGGTGGAGACGCTCAATATTCTCGAAGGTTTTCAGCTCGCCGATCTGAAGCAGGGATCGCCGGCCTCGCTGCATCTGTTGATCGAGGCCATGAAGCGCGCCTATGCGGACCGGGCGCGCTATCTCGGCGATCCCGCCTTCGTCAACGCGCCGATCGGGACGCTCACCGGCAAGGACTATGCGGCCAAGCTGCGGGCAACCATCTCCGCGGATCGCGCCACGCCGTCGGAACAGCTCGTTTCCACTGCGACCTCACCGCATGAGGGCAGCAACACCACGCATTTTTCCGTCGTCGACGGCAGCGGCAACGCGGTCAGCAACACCTATACGCTGAACTTCAGCTACGGCGTCGGCCTCGTCGCCGACGGCACCGGCGTGCTGCTCAACAACGAGCTCGACGATTTCACCGCAGCGGTCGGCGCTTCCAATGCCTACGGCCTCGTCGGCTTCGAGGCCAATTTGCCCGGGCCGGGCAAGCGGCCGCTGTCCTCGATGTCGCCGACCATCGTCCTGAAGGGCGGCAAGCCGGTGCTGGTGACGGGCTCGCCGGGCGGCAGCCGCATCATCTCGGCCGTGCTCCAGGTGATCGTCAACGTCCTCGATTACAAGATGGACGTCGCGGCTGCCGTGGCCGCGCCGCGGCTGCATCACCAATGGTTGCCCGACGAGGTCCGGGTCGAGAGCGGCTTTCCCGATGATGTGCTGCTCGAGCTGAAGGCGATGGATCATCTCATCGTCACGCCGATGGGGCAGACATCGGCGAATTCGATCGCGGTGACCGCCAACGGGCCGCTCGGCGCGCCCGATCCACGCACCCGGGGCGCGGAAGCAGCGGGGCAGTAACTCTGTACTTGCATGGCGCGAAGGCCGGCGGCCGGCTTGCGCGCGCCCCCGCGCGTGCTACCACCGCCAGGCCAGAGAAACTGCCAAAGAAAACACTGTCGGGAATCGCGCATGACCACCGTTGATCCGAACCAGCGCATCGAACGCGCCGAGATCGAGGACACCAGCCTTCTTGCCTTCTATCGCGACATGAACGCGCCGGAGCGGCGGACGTTCTGGGCGTGCGCCGCAGGCTGGGCGCTCGACGGCATGGACTTCATGATCTATCCGCTGGTGATCGGCACCATCATCGCGCTGTGGAAGGTCGATGCGGGGTCGGCCGGGCTCGCCGGCACCGTGACGCTGCTGGCCTCCGCGATCGGCGGCTGGCTCGGCGGCTATCTCTCCGACCATATCGGCCGGGTCAGAACGCTCCAGATCACCATCATCTGGTTCTCGTTCTTCTCGCTGGTCTGCGCGGTCGTGCAGAATTTCGAACAGCTCCTGATCGCACGCGCGGTGCTGGGCCTCGGCTTCGGCGGGGAGTGGGCGGCGGGCGCCGTGCTGATGGGTGAAGCGATCCGGCCGCAATATCGCGGGCGTGCAGTCGGCTCGGTGCAGTCGGGCTGGGCCGTCGGCTGGGGCCTCGCGGTGCTGTCGCAGGCGATCCTGTTCTCGGCTTTGCCGGCGGAGACAGCGTGGCGCTGGATGTTCGTGATCGGCGCGTTGCCCGCGCTGCTGGTGTTCTACATCCGCCGCTCGGTGACCGAGCCGGAGATCGCGGCTGAGGCCCGCGCCAAGCAGGCCGCGAGCGGCAATCGCCCGGCGCTCTGGGAGATTTTCTCGGGCCCGATCCTGAAGACCACGATCCTGGCGTCGCTGATGGCCACGGGCTGCCAGGGCGGTTATTACGCCGTCACCTTCTGGGTGCCGCAGTTCTTGACCAAGGAGCGGCATCTGTCGATCGTCGGCTCGACCGGCTATCTCTCGACGCTGATCATCGGCTCCTTCATCGGCTATCTCACCGGCGCGTGGCTCGCCGACCGGATCGGACGGCGCAATCTCTTTCTGACCTTCTCGATCGGCGCGATAGCGGTTGTGCTGCTCTACACGCAGCTGCCGCTCACCAACGAGGTCCTGTGGGTGCTCGGCTTCCCGCTCGGCTTTTTCGCCTCGGGCTATTTCTCCGGCGTCGGCGCGTTCCTGACCGAGCTTTATCCAACGCGACTGCGCGGCTCGGGCCAGGGCTTTTGCTACAATTTCGGCCGCGGCATCGGCGCGCTGTTTCCGTTCCTGGTCGGAGCGCTATCGGCGACGACGTCGCTTGCGAATGCGATCGCCATCTTCGCGGTGGTGGCTTACGCGCTGTTCTTCATCGCCGCCTTCGCGCTCCCGGAGACGCGCGGGCGCGTGCTGCACGCGGACTGATGAAAGCTAACTATCGACCGACCTGATACGGCCCGCCCTTTTCGAGGGCGCGGCTGTACGCCGGCCGTGCATGAATGCGCTCCAGGAACGCCATCGCGTTGGGATGGCCGAGCTCCAGCCCGCCGCGCGCCTGGGCTGCCTCAAGCGGAAAGCTCATCTGAATGTCGGCGGCGGTGAACTCGTTGCCGGCGAACCACTCGCTCTTGCCGAGCTCGCCTTCCCAATAGTCCATGTGCTGCTTCAGCTGCGGATTGACCAGCGCAGTAAGCGCCTGGTTCGAGACCTTGCGCACCAGCGGGCGGAGCAACGCCGGCGCGCGCTTCGGCATCAGCGTGAACAGCAGCTTGAGCAGCAGCGGCTGCATCGCCGAGCCTTCCGCATAGTGCAGCCAGTAGGTGAAGCGCAGCCGCTCCGGCGTGTTCGGCGGCGGGACCAGCCGGCCGTTGCCATAGGTGGCGATGAGATATTCGATGATCGCGCCGGATTCGGCGATGGTGTTGCCGTTGTCCGTGATAACGGGCGACTTGCCGAGTGGATGGATGGCGCGGAGCTCCTTCGGCGCGCGCATGTCCGGCTGGCGCTGATAGCGCACGATCTCGTAAGGCACGCCCAACTCTTCGAGCAGCCACAGCACGCGCTGCGAGCGGGAATTGTTGAGGTGATGAACGGTCAGCATCGCGTGGTCCCCGGGGCTAGGCATGGTTCGATCGGCCGCGCGTTCGTGCCAGCCCGGGAACGCAATGTCGAGCCATCCGGTCGAGTATTTTAACCCGGGTATATTGACCTTAGCAATTTACCCGGGTATTAAAGCTGCCATCGCGACCAATATGGCAATGATTCCAATGCAGAAGACTTTCACCGCTTTCCAAGGGCATCGCCGTCTGGTCTCCGGGCCAGCAGGAGAGGTCGCGCTGGTCATCAAGAGGATGACGGAGCGGCCGGACGAGCCCATCATCATCTTCGAGGACGCCACGGGCAGATCGATCGACTTCGATCTGCGCGGCGGAGACCGGGAGGTGCTGGCGCGGCTGGCGAAGCTTGTGCCGCCCCCGGTTGAGGACACCGCATCGCCGAGCGAGCCGCGCGGTCGCGGCCGGCCGAAGCTCGGCGTGGTCGCGCGCGAGGTGACGCTGCTGCCGCGGCACTGGGAGTGGCTCAGCGCGCAAGCAGGCGGCGCCTCGGTCGCACTACGGAAACTTGTCGAAGAGGCGCGGCGTGCCAGCGGCGACAAGGACCGCGAGCGGCAGGCGCGCGATGCGGCCTATCACTTCATGTCGACCATGGCCGGCAATCTGCCGCAGTTCGAGGAAGCATCGCGCGCGCTGTTTGCGGATGATCGGCGGCGTTTCACCGGACTGATCGCAGATTGGCCCGCCGACATCCGCGACCACATTGTCAAGCTCGCCTACAGCGACCGCGCTTAGGTGCGCGCCTTCTCACAACCCCATCGACGGCCAGGCCACGCGCATTGCGCGTGGCGACGGTTTCGCAGGCCCTGAAAGGCCAATCCATGTCCGCAGCCAAGCCGCTCTGGAAAAGTTTTCTGCGCTTCCTCGCGCCGTTGATGCTGAGCAACGCGCTGCAATCACTGTTCGGCACCGTCAGCAACGTCTATCTCGGCCAGATGATCGGGATCGACGCGCTTGCATCGGTCTCGGTGTTCTTTCCGGTGATGTTCTTCCTTTTCGCCTTCGTCATGGGGCTGAGCACCGGCGCCACGGTGCTGATCGGCCAGGCCTATGGTGCGGGCGAGCAGGGCCGGATCAAGCTCATCGTCGGCACGACGCTCGCAATCGGCCTGCTGCTCTCGATTGCAATTGCACTGATCGGCGGCATCTTCAGCCGGCAATTGATGATGATGCTCGCAACGCCCGCAGACATTCTCGACCAGGCTAGCGCCTATGCCCGCATCATGCTGCTCACCATGCCGCTCGGCTTCGTCTTCCTGCTGATGACGGCGATGATCCGCGGCGTCGGTGACGCGCTGACGCCTTTGCTGGCGCTGGCCTTGTCGACCGCGATCGGCTTGATCCTGACGCCGATGCTGATCCGCGGGTCGTTCGGATTGCCGGCGGCCGGCATCACCAGCCCGGCCTGGGCGGCAGCGATCGCCAACGCGCTGACGCTGGTCGCGCTGGCGGCCTATCTGCTGCGGAGAAAACATGCCTTGGCACCGGACGCTGCACTGCTGCGCCATCTGCGGCTCAATCGTGTGGTGCTGGGACAGATCCTCGGCATTGGACTGCCGAGCGCGATCGGCATGGTGGTGATGGCGATCGCCGAGCTGGTGCTGCTCGGCCTCGTCAACGGCTTCGGCTCGAACGCCACCGCAGCCTATGGCGCGGTCAACCAGGTGATGGGCTACACGCAGTTCACGGCGATGTCGATTTCGATAGCAGTCTCCATCCTCGGCGCCCAAGCGGTCGGCCGCGGCGACAGAGCGGGGCTCGACGGCATCGTGCGCACCGGACTTGCGTTCAACATCGTCCTGACGGGCGGACTGGTGGCGCTGATCTATCTCGCGCCGCGCGCCGTGCTCGGCATCTTCATCACTGATGACACCGTGCTCGAGCTGGCGAAGAGCTTGCTCAACATCGCACTGTGGAGCTCGGTGCCGTTCGGCCTGGCGACGGTATTTTCCGGCGCGATGCGCGCTGCCGGCGTGGCACTGACGCCAATGCTGCTCGCGGTCTTCGCCATTATGGCGATCGAGCTGCCATCCGCAGTGATCCTGAGCCGCACGATTGGCCTTCAGGGTGTGTGGGCCGCCTATCCGATCGTGTTCTGCGCCATGTTCCTTTTGCAGATGGGCTATTACCTTCTGGTGTGGCGCAAGCGGACGATCCGGCGCCTGACCTGACCAAATCATCAAGAGATTATGACCGCCATTAAACGGTAGACCCGCGGCGCGCGCTGCGCCACAATGCGAAAAAAGCGACGTCAGGGAGCATGATTTTGACCCGCACAGCCCCGCAATTCCTGTTCGATTTCGGCAGTCCGAACGCCTATCTCAGCCATCTCGCGATCCCCGCCATCGAGCAGCGCATCGGCGTCAAATTCGAATATGTGCCGATCCTGCTCGGCGGCATCTTCAAATCGACCAACAACAAGTCCCCCGCCGAGACGCTTGCCGGCATCAAGAACAAGCGCGAATTCCACGCGGTCGAGACCGAGCGCTTCGTCAAGCGCTTCCAGGTGCAGCCCTATGTCATGAATCCGTTCTTCCCCGTCAACACGCTGAACCTGATGCGCGCAGCGATCGCGGCGCAGCTCGAGGGCGTGTTCGAAGCATATGTCGAAGCCGCCTTCCATCACATGTGGGGCGAGCCGAAGAAGATGGACGATCCGGAAATCGCCGCGAAGGCGCTGGCGTCCTCCGGCCTCGACGCGCAAAAGCTGTTCGCTCGCGCCGGGGAACCGGAGGTGAAGGGCAGACTGATCAAGAACACCGAGGAAGCTGTCGCGCGGGGCGCGTTCGGCTCGCCGACCTTCTTCATCGGCAACGAGATGTTCTTCGGCAAGGAGCAGTTGCGCGAGGTCGAGGAGATGGTGTCGGGGAAGTGATTTTCTCGAAGCAGGGAAACCGAACAATGTCCTCGACGTCATCTTGGCGAAAGCCAGGACCCATAACCACCGGATCGCGTTTGGCGATAGGCGGGGGCTCCGACTTGTCCGACAAGAGGCAGTCGGGGTAATGGGTCCTGGCTTTCGCCAAGACGACGAAAAAGAACCAACAACAAGGACAATCCCATGCGTATCCTCGTGGTCGGCGCTGGCGCCATCGGCGGCTATTTTGGTGGCAGGCTGTTGCAGGCCGGCCGCGACGTCACCTTCCTGGTCCGGCCGCGGCGCGCCAGCGAGCTCGCGAGCGCCGGCCTCGTCATCAAAAGCCCGAACGGCGACGTGACCTTGAAAAATCCGCCGACCATTCAGGCCGACGCGCTCAAGGACAAGTTCGACGTCGTGCTGCTGAGCTGCAAGGCCTTCGACCTCGACGACGCCATCAAGTCGTTCGCGGCAGCAGTCGGGCCCAATACGGCGATCATCCCGATGCTCAACGGCATGAAGCATCTCGATATCCTCGACGACAAGTTCGGCAAGGAGCGCGTGCTCGGTGGCCTCTGCGCCATCGCCGCGACGCTCAACGAGAAGCGCGAGGTGGTGCAGCTCCAGCCGATGCAGTCGATCAATTACGGCGAGCGCGACGGCGAGCTGTCGGATCGCGTCAAGGCGATCGACGAGGCCTTCAAGAGCGGCATCGCTGGGGCCACCGCCAGCCAGAACATCATGCAAGACATGTGGGAAAAGTGGGTGTTCCTGTCCTCGCTGGCCGCGTCCACCAGCCTGATGCGCACCTCCGTCGGCAATATTCTCGCCGCTCCCGGCGGCAGGGATTTCCTGCTCGGCATGCTGGACGAGACCAGCGCGATCGCCACCGCGTCGGGCTACACGCCGGGCGGGCCGTTCTTCGAGCGCGTGAAGGGCAACCTCACCACCGAGGGTTCACCGATGACGGCCTCGATGTTCCGCGACGTCAAGGCGGGCCTGCCGGTCGAGGCCGATCACGTCATCGGCGACCTCATCGCTCGCGCCGATGCCGCCAAGGTGCCGGTGCCGAAGCTGCGCATCGCCTACACGCATTTGAAAGCGTATGAGAAGCAGCGGGTGGGGTAGCCGCAGCTTCCGCTATTTGAAATACGCGAGATAGTGCGAGACGGCGGTGATTTCCTCATCGCTCATGTGATAGGCGACATCGGCCATCGCAGCGCCACCGCCGCCGACGCGCTGGCTGCTCTTGTAGTCGTGCAGCGCCTTGACCAGGTATTCCTCGCGCTGGCCCGCCAGCCGCGCGACGGCCTTGGTGCCGGCAAAGCTATCCGTATGACATGAGGCGCAGCGGCGGCCGGCGGCAACTTGGGCGCCCTTTTTCGACAGGTCCGGATCCTTGTCCTCCGCCGCTGTGGGCGGCGTCAGCGCGGCGAAATAGGCGCCGAGATTGCGGACGTCCTCGTTGGTGATTTCCTCGGCGATGGGTTGCATCTGGTCGTTCTTGCGCGAGCCGGCGCGGAAAAACACGAGCTGCCATTGCAGAAATTGATCGGGCTGGCCCGCGAGCGAAGGAATGTTCTCGGTCTGCGAGATGCCGTTCTCGCCGTGACAGCCGGCGCAGACGGCGGCCTTCTCCTTGATCGCGGCATTGTCGGCGGCGCTCGTGGGGAGAGAACCGAGCGCGAGGAGCGCGACCGCGCTGATTGCGTGCGAGATGAACTGCCGGCGCATGATTGGAATTCCGATCTATCGAACGCGTCATTCCGGGGCGAAGAAGCGCGAGCTATGATGCGCAATGACGCATCTGAGAATTCGATAACCCGCGTTCGTGGCCAAGGGTTCCGGACTTGCGCGCAAGCGGTGCGCGATCGGAAACGACAGCGTGCGAAATTGAAATGAGAAAGGCTGCGGCGCCCTCTCGGCACCGCAGCCTCGCGTCGTCTTACGCTACTTCTTGCTGTAGCTGATGCGGTAGATCGCGCCGGCCCAGTCGTCGGCGACCAGGATCGAGCCGTCCTTGGCGAGAATGATGTCGTCGGGACGGCCGAGATAGCCTTGGTCGCCCTCGATCCAGCCGGAGGCGAACACCTCCTGCTTGGCGTTCTTGCCGTCGGGACCGACGATCACGCGCATGATGCGGCCGCCCTGGTACTTGTGACGATTCCAGGAGCCGTGCTCGGCGATCAAGATGTTGTTCTTGTACTCGGCCGGGAATTGGTCGCCGGTATAGAACTTCATGCCCAGCGGAGCGACGTGAGCGCCGAGGTTCAGCACGGGCGGCGTGAACTCGGAGCATTTGTGGCCCATCGCGAACTTGGTATCCGGCAGATCACCCTGGTGACAGTAGGGATAACCGAAGTGCTCGCCGATCTTGCTGATCATGTTCAGCTTGTCTGAGGGCAGATCGTCGCTGATCCAGTCGCGGGCATTCTCGGTGAACCAGAACTTGCCGGTGCGCGGATCGACGTCGCCCCCGACCGAGTTGCGAACGCCGAGCGCATAGATTTCCGCATTGCCGGTCTTGGGATCGACCCGGCGGATCTGCGACACGCTGGTCGGGGGAATGCCGATGTTGAAGGGCGGTCCGAACGGAATGTAGAACCAGCCTTCCTTGTCGACCGCGATGTATTTCCAGCCATGCGCGGCATAGGACGGCATGTCGTCATAGACGACCTTGCCCTCGCCGGGATTGTCGAGCTTGTTTTCGATGTCGTCGTAGCGGATCAGCTTGTCGACCGCGATGACGTAGAGGGCACCGTCCTTGACGGCCAGACCCGTGGGCATGTTCAGGCCCTTGAGGATCGTCTTGACCTCTTTCTTTCCGTTGTTGTCCTTAATCGCATAGACGTTGCCGAGGCCGAATGAGCCGACGAACAGCGTGCCCTTGTCACCCCAGGCCATCTGCCGCGCGGCCAGCACGCCGGAGGCGTAGACCTCCATCTTGAAGCCCGGCGGCAGCTTGACCTTCTTGACGATATTGGCGAGCTCGGCGTCGGACGCGCCGGTGGGCGGACCCGACGGCGGCGCCAGGCCCTTCTGCGCCTCGGTCTCGTCGCCGAGAAACCAGTCGTCCGGCGGATGGGTCCAGAACTCCTTGGTGCCGGATTCGTATTTCTTCAGCGGCTTGTTCTTGTCCTGCTGCTGCGCGTGACCGACGCTTGTCCCCGCGAGAAGGGCAACCGCTGCAAGCGCCAGGACGGATTGAAAGACGGATCGATGGAATTTCATCGCGTCACTCCCCTAAGGCAGCCATCAGGGCTGCACATTTATTTTAATTTGCTATCGAGAGGCGAAGTTCGGACTCTGTCGAGAGGACAGACGCAGAAGGTTAGCACATCTGCGAGCGGTGAGAAGCGCGCCGCGTGCGCTGCGATAGCGCTCAGTAAAAATTGAGACGGAAAGGCAATGATCGCGAATGCCGCGACGACAACGCTCTCGCTGCAGCGCAGAATCGAGATCATGCGCGGCTAATTTGCAGGCAGCAGGAGGTCTGGAACAAAAAAACGCGAAAACAACCCCATGCAAAGTAGAACGGCTCCGGCCATCTTGCTGCCGGTGACTCCGGGTAGACATCTGACGAATCGAGCGAATTAGCAAAGGTGGCGGCTACGGGGCGACGGGGTAAGGACCATCGTCGAAAATCGTCTCATGATAGCCTTTCGACCCGACATCGCGCGCCAGCGTGCTGCGAAAATCGCGGTCATCGCGAAGGCATTTCAGGACATGCGCAAAGTCGAATTCGGGCCGCCAGCCGAGTTCGTGCCGCGCGCGCTCGTTGACATAGACGCGGTCAATCGCGGGGAACAGCCGCCAGTCTCGCGCCGCATAGAGCTCCGCACAATCCGGACAGAGCTCGTGCACCACACCGGCCGCGTCGCGCGCCAGTGCGGCGAGATGGCGCTGCTCGAACGGGCTCGTGGCCGACAGGATGTAGCGGGCAAACCCGATGTCCGGCGCGCGCTCGGCGGCGAGCAGATGGGCGCTCACCGCGTCCGCGATATCCAGCCGGCGATAGAGCAGCTCGTTGGCCTGCGCATTCTCCGGCGCGTAAGCCGACCGCATCGCCGGATCGTCATCGTCTTCCAGGAAGAAGCGCGAGGTCCTCAAGACCACGACAGGCAGGCCGCGCTCGCGACAGAACAGCTCGCAGAGATTTTCGGCCATCAGCTTGGTCGTGCCGTAGATGTTCTTCGGAATCGGCGGCAGGTCCTCGGTGACCCACACCGCGGCTTGGCCCGCCTCGGGGCGAAGCTGCGAGCCAAACGCGCTGGTGGTACTGGTGAAGACAACTGCGCACGCCGGCGGCCACGGCCGCTTCAAGCAGGTTGAGCGTGCCGGTGACGTTGGTGTCGACAAAGTCTTGCTTGCTGTGGGTCGCCACATGCGGCTTGTGCAGGGTCGCGGTGTGGATCACCGCGGTGACGCCGTCCATCTGGGCCCGGACGAAGTCGGAATCGACGATCGAGCCCACGGCATCGGTGAAGGGCGATGGCTTCAGGTCGATCCCACGCACAGACGAATCGCGCCCGCGGAGCGTGCGGAGAAGACCCTCGCCGAGATGGCCCGCGCTGCCTGTGACCAGAATTGTCATTCGAGACCCAAACGGCCGCCAGAGGCGTGGAAAACCACGTGCCCATCCGGCTCACTGGATGCTTTGGGAGAAAATTGGAGCGGGCGAAGGGGCTCGAACCCTCGACCCCGACCTTGGCAAGGTCGTGCTCTACCACTGAGCTACACCCGCATCCTGTGTCGGTCGCATGACTGCGCCGGCAACGGCTGTCGTATGCCAAAAGCGGGAGGGGAATGCAACAGCTACCGGCGGCATAGATGCGCAATCGGAGGCCCGATATGGACCCGAACGCGGCCAAATGCCCCAAAAAAGGCTCCGGAACCGGCGAATCGGCCCACACGGATTGAAATTCGGCCGTCCCGGCCCAATTTAGGGCCAACAGCGAAGCATATGAATTGGCGACGTGCTAAAGACCCGCCAATTCCAGACATCAGACGAGGGGATCCCGTGACGATCATCGACCAGGGTAACGGAGCAGCGGGCCCGGCTGCCGCCGATCTGATCAAGGACACGACTACCCAGACCTTCGTGAAGGACGTCATCGAGGAATCGAAGCGCCAGCCGGTGCTGATCGACTTCTGGGCGGAGTGGTGTGGCCCCTGCAAGCAGCTCACGCCCTTGCTGGAAAAAGCGGTCAAGGCCGCCAAGGGCAAGGTCAAGCTGGTCAAGATGAACATCGACCAGCACCCGGCGATCCCGGGCCAGATGGGCATCCAGTCGATTCCGGCGGTGATCGCCTTCGTCAACGGCCAGCCGGCCGACGGCTTCATGGGTGCGGTCCCGGAGAGCCAGCTCAACGCCTTCATCGAGAAGCTGACCAAGGGCGTGACCGCGCCGGGTGAGCCGAATATCGCGGAGATCCTCCAGGAAGCCGAGGCCGTGCTCGCAGAGGGCGATGCCGCCGCGGCCGCCCAGATCTACGCGGAGGTGTTGCAGCTCGAATCGACCAACATTGCGGCCCTCGCCGGGCTCGCGAAATGCTACGCCGTCTCCGGCGCGATGGAGCAGGCCAAGCAGACGCTCGCCATGGTCCCGGAATCCAAGCGCAACGACCCGGCTGTGAAAGCCGTGCAGACCGCGATCGATCTGGCCGAGCAGGCGGAACAGCTCGGGCCCGTCGCCGAGCTGGAACAGAAAGTCGCCGCAAACCCGCTCGATCATCAGGCCCGATTCGACCTCGCGATCGCGCTCAACGCGCAAGGCAACCGGGCAGCGGCCACCGAGCAGCTGCTCGCGATCGTCAAGCGCGACCGCAAATGGAACGACGACGGCGCCCGCAAGCAGCTGGTACAGTTCTTCGAGGCCTGGGGCGGCACGGACGATGCAACCGTCGAGGGACGCAAGCGCTTGTCGATCATCCTGTTTTCCTGACGCGCGCTGGCAAGGCCAGGGGACCCGGCAGATGCCGATCAACATCGAATATCGCGGGCCGGCCGACCTTCCGGAGATCCTTCCGGTGTTTCCGCTGCCGGGCGCGCTGCTGCTGCCGCGCGGGCAGATGCCGCTCAACATCTTCGAGCCGCGCTACCTCGCGATGATCGACGATGCCTTTCGCGACGGCCATCGCTTGATCGGCATGATCCAGCCCGACATCGCGCATTCGCCCAAGAATTCCGACAAGCCGGCGCTGTTCCGTGTCGGCTGTGTCGGCCGCATCACCCAGCTCGCGGAATCCGGCGACGGCCGCTACATCCTCGAGCTCACCGGTGTCTCGCGCTTCAAGGTCGTCGAGGAGCTTGAGGTTCTCACCGCCTACCGGCAGTGCAAGGTGGATTTCTTTGCCTTCGTCGACGACTTCACGCCGCGCATGGGCGAGGAGGAGGTCGATCGCGAAGCACTGCTGACGGTGCTGGCGGACTTTCTGAAGGCCAACAACCTCAAGGTTGACTGGGAGGGCGTCGAGACCGCTCCCAACGAAGCACTCGTCAACGCGCTGGCGATGATGTCGCCCTATGGCGTGGCCGAGAAGCAGGCGATGCTGGAAGCGCCCGACCTGAAGACCCGCGCCGAAATTTTGATCGCGGTGACCGAGATGGACCTCGCGAAGAAGCGCACCAGCGGCGATCCGCCGCTGCAGTGAGGGTAGGAATGCTCATGCAGCGTGGTAGGCCGCTTCGGCACCTCGCCGCAGCATGCTGGTGATGCTGGATGCAGGCATCGGCCGGCTGAAATAGTAGCCTTGTGTTTCGACGCAGCCTTCCTCACGGAGGATGTCCAGCTGCTCTTTCGTTTCGACGCCTTCGGCGGTCGTTATCTTGCCGAGGCTGACAGCAAAACGAACCACTGCCCGCGCAAGATGGTGCGCCTCTGCGCTCGGGCTGGATAGTTCGCTGACGAAACTGCGGTCGATCTTGATTTTGTCGAACGGGAATCTCTGCAGAAAGCTCAGAGACGAATAGCCGGTGCCGAAATCGTCCAGGGCAACTCGCACGCCAAGCTCGCGCAATTGTCCGAGCACCGCGAAAGCAGCCTCGCTATCGTGCATGATCACCGTCTCGGTGACCTCGAGCTCGAGCCTGTGTGGCGCCACTCCCGAACTCGCCAGCGCGCCGACAATGACAGCAACGAGTTCCTTGCTCCTGAATTGAGCGGGAGATAGGTTGATAGCGATCCTGACATGCGCAGGCCAATTGGCGGCTTCCGCACAGGCGGTCCGCAAGACCCATTCTCCCAGCGGCACGATAAGGCCTGTCTCCTCCGCAAGCGGGATGAATTCGCTCGGCGTGACCAGTCCTCGCTGTGGGTGATGCCAGCGGAGCAGGGCCTCGAAGCCGCGGGTCTCGCCGGTAGCGGCGCTGACGAACGGCTGATAGTGGAGCTCGAACTGACGATCGGCAAGGGCATCCCGCATATCGTGCTCCAGGTTGCGTCGCGCGTGCATGAGCTCGTCGAGTTCCGGCTCGAAGAAGCGGTATGCGCCACGTCCGCCACTTTTGGCGGAGTAGAGGGCGAGATCCGCGCTCTTCATGATCACGTCGGAATCGCTGCCATCGCGCGGCGCGATGGCGATTCCGATGCTGGTGCCGACCGTGACCCGGTGATCGCCGAGATCGAAGGGCTCGCAAAGCGCCCTTCCGATGCTCTCGGCCAGGCCGGCAGCCTCCACGGCTGGATTGGTGACGTAATCGATCACTGCGAACTCGTCGCCGCCCAGTCGAGCGATCAACGCGGTTTCGGTGGTGCATTCGCGCAGGCGCGCGGCGACGGCGCGGAGCAGGGAATCCCCCGCCGGATGTCCAAGCGTGTCGTTGACTTCCTTGAAGCGGTCGAGGTCGAGCATGAGCACGGCCAAGTCGACGCCACCGTTGCGAGTAACTGCGATGGCATGCTCCATCCGCTCCCTGAGCAGCACGCGGTTGGGCAGATCGGTCAACGCGTCATGTTGCGCCATATGAGTGATTTTGGCCTCAGACCGGCGCTGCTCGGTCACATCGAGATGTGTGGCAACCCATCCGCCACCGGCCATTGGCTGCCGCGTCACGCAGATCAACCGACCGTCGGCAAACTCGTCGATCCTGCTTGAGACCGCATCGAACGGCAGCGCGGCCAGCTTCGAGATGAATTGCTCGGCAGCCCCCTCGCTGAGATCGCCCTTGAGGATTCCGTTCACGATGCGATGCCTGATGATGTCGGTGTGCGACGTCCCCGTCCGCAGCAGTTCCGGCGGCAGCCGATAGAGTCGGGCGTAGCGCTCGTTGCAGACGACAAGCCGCTTCTTGGCGTCAAACATGCAAAGGCCCTCAACCATGTGGTTGATCGCGGTGTCCAGCCTGAGCGTCTGATCCTGCAACTCTCTCTGCGAGCCTTCGAGCTGCTGCCGGGCGATCGAAAGCTGGCTGATGATCTCCTCGAATTTGCTGGTTCTACTTGCCAGGCGGCGGTCGGCGAGTACGCCGATCAGGCTCATCCCAAGTACAGATAGTGCCACGCCGGCGATGGCGAGAGCGAGGAAAGTCGGCGAAAGCGACAGACTGTCGGTTGAACGCGTCGGATCTGGAACGATCTGCACGGCACCCATCGCCGTGAAGTGATGCGAGACGATAGCAAGGGTCAGCAGGACTGCCGCCAACAGTGCGCCCCAGGAGTTCTTGTACCTGACTGCAACAACGAGGGCGGCACAGCCGAGGCACATGCCCAGAATGACCGAGGCAAACACCAGATCCAGCGACCAGGTGACGCGGCCCGGCACTTCAAGTGCCCACATTCCGAGATAGTGCATGCTGGCGATGCCGCCGCCAATGACGACACCGCCTGCCGCGGCGCGCCACCGGCCGGAATAGCCGGCCGCAATGCCGAAGCCGCCCGACGTCAACAGCATTGCCGTAGCAAGCGAAAGCGCCGTCAGTACGATGCCGTAACCGGTCGTAACGCCGGGTTCGTAGGCGAGCATCGCGACGAAATGCGTTGCCCAGATCCCATATCCGATGGCAGCGCCGGCAATCCCGATCCAGATCAACCGCGTTCTTGCGGGCGCCACGATCGCACGATGAAAGATACTGACCGCGACGCTACTCGCGAGCAAGCAGACCAGACCGGCGAGCAGGACAAGCCGCCAATCGTGCTCGACGGCAAGGCAAGCGAAAACCCGAAACATCCCAGCCGCTCCATCGTGGATATTGCCGATAGTGTCCGTGCTAATCCGCCTTCGCGTTAATTTTGTGCAACGCCTGATTGCATGCTTATTGGTTGCTTAACGTGGTCAGTGCAATTTGAAATCTGGCGGGCGCCCGCGCAGGACAATGCGCGCCACCGGTCGTAGAGCCAACCGAGAGCACTCTGGAACCGGCAGCGAGGCCTGGAGCGGAGGAAGGCGACACCGATTGGCGGGGGAGGAGACGCGCCGAACCGAAGCTTCGGTTCTGACACAATCAGAACCAATAGTGCTCTAGAGGTGATGACGGATGCGCTTACGTCCAGTGATCATCGCGCTGATCAGATTCTCGCGCTGAAGACGCCCCATCATCAGCACGCCCAAGACGTGCAGCACGATCAGGACGATGACCGCGTCGGATGAATAATGGTGAGTGTCCTCGACCCACCAGACACCGAAAAAGGTCACGGTCACCGACATCGCGCCCGTGATCGTCGAGACCGCCAGCGAGACCAGCAGCGCCACCAGCATCAACGTGCCGGCTGGATTGAGACCGATATAGCGGCCGGTGATGCCGCGGCGCAGATTCCAGAGATAACCCGGCGCGGCCCGAAGCCTGACGCCGACCATGCGAAAGCGCGAATAGCGGCTTCCCCAAAAACCCCAGACCAGACGGAACGCAAGAAGGCCGAGTACGGCATAACCGACGATGCGGTGAAGTCGGTCATAGACGGTCGGCGTGAACCACGCGGCCAGAACGCAAGCCGCGAGCGCCCAGTGCCAGAGCCGCAGCGGGAGGTCCCAGACCGCGACTGTCCGCGCGGCGGTTCGATCCGCGGGGGTCCGGTCGGACCCCCCGCGAGCGTGCGGCACCGTTTCTTCGATCAAGCGAGGACCACCCTCAGGCGTAGCATTGCGCAGACACTTCGCGCGGTCTACTTCGCAATCGTGTGCTTCAGGCTGAGATCTTCTGGGCTGTAGAACAGCTCGTAAAGCTTGCCTTCCTTGACGCCGTAGACCTCGTAGCACGAGCCTTCGATCTTGGAGCGCCGCACCTCGTAGCCGAGCGCCTTGGCCTTGGCTTCGGCGTCGCTCGCCGGCTTCCACGACGCCTTGTCGAGCTTGGTGCAGTCCTTGAAACCATCGGCCAAGGCTGCCGATCCCATGCCAATCCCGATCGTCAATGCAACGGCAACAACACGAATAACCTTCACAAACGTCTCCTCTTCTGTCGTGGGCGCTGCGCCGGCAGGCGAAGCGGGACCGAAGGAAGCAAAGCACATGATGAAGTCAATGCGGTTCGCGGCCAGTTCGCTTTAGAGTTATTCTAACGATCCGAAAAAGTTCAGCGCTCTCCGTATGCAGCGCGCATTTGAGACGACACTGCGGCCTTACGTCTCACGGTTTGACAGCAGGCTGATCCCGACGCGCAAGCTCAGTAGCCAGCAACCGCCATGACGACGACGGCGGTGAGCGCCATCCATCCAAAATGCCGGCCGCTTGTGGCCCATGCGTTGGCGAGAGCGGAGAAGCCGAACACACCGGCCATGGTGACGACGATCCAGTGACGCGCTGGCTCCGATTGCATCCAGGGCGCCGCGATCAGGAGCACACCGCCGCCGATCCAGGCGACGGTCGAGGCCTGCCAGACCAGGCGGATCAGGGTGCGGAGCCGCTCCGGCTCGATGCGGGCGCGGGCAAAGACCTTGGTCTCGCCGAGAATGCCATGAATGAGGGCCACGGCAATGGTCAAGACCCCGGCGCACTGGAGCAAGAGATCACGCATCGTCAAAGCTCCCTGCAAATATGGTCCATACAGTTATGTATGGTGGGATAGGCGCTGGCCTGCCGGCTGTCAATACACTAGTGTATGTTTGCATCCGGAACCCGACATGGCCGAACAGCTGACCGCCGACGACTGGATCAAACAGGGACTGAAGGCGCTCGCGCGAGACGGCTTCACCGCGCTGAAGGCCGATCCGCTGGCAAAAGCCATGGGGGTCTCGCGCGGCAGCTTCTATTGGCATTTCGCCGATCTCGGCGCATTCCATGCTGCTCTCTTGAAGCGCTGGCGCGAGATCGCGGCCGAGCAGATCATCGCCGATGTCGAGGCGGACAGCGACGAGCCGCTGAAAGCGCTGCTGCGCAGGACTTTTGGCGCGCGGCTCGACCTCGAGCGCGCGGTGCGGAACTGGACGGCCTTCGATGCGGCGGCACAAACGGCGGTGCGTGCCATCGACCGGCGCAGGCTCGACTATATCGAGGAGCTGCTGAGGAAGCGCGGGTTCGAGGCGGCGACAGCGCGAGCCCGCGCGCAAATCCTGTACTGGACGTTTCTCGGCTTCGCCCTGTCGGGCCCGCCAGCGCCGGCCGCGCGGCTTGAGGGCCTGCTCGACGAGATTCTGCGGATGGTTGCCGCTTGAGGCGACGCGATGGGCTGCTACGATTTTTTATGCTAGAGGCAACCGACCGTCGGAGACCCCCATGAACGCGCCCACCGAACGCCCCGAAGCCAGCGTCGATCCCAAATTGCTGGAGATTCTGGTCTGCCCGCTGACCAAGGGTCCGCTGGAGTTCGATGCTGCAAAGCAGGAGCTGATTTCGCGCAGCGCCAAGCTCGCCTATCCGATCCGCGATGGCATCCCGATCATGCTGCCGGAAGAGGCCCGCAAGATCGATTGAGGGACTTGTGGCCCGATGAGAGACTTGTAGCCCGGATGGAGCGCAGCGAAATCCGGGGTTCCTCGTATGACGCAGCGGCCCCGGAATACGCTGCGCTCCATCCGGGCTACCGAAAATCCTACAGCGCCTCGCCCTTCAACAGCCGCGGTATCTCACCGGTCAAACCCGCGGCTTGGCGGATAAAAAGATTCTTCAGCGGCGGGGCGCGATCGACGAGGCCGAGGCCGATGTCGCGGACGGTGCGCAGCAAGGTGGACTGGTTGGAGAACAGGAAGTTCAGCGAGTTGGTGGCAACGCCCATGGCCATGGTGTCGAAGCGGCGCCAGCGCTGATAACGTTCGAGCACGTCGACGCCGCCGATATCCATGCCGAGCCGCGCGGCATCGACCACGACCTCGGCCAGCGCGGCGACGTCCTTCAGCCCCATGTTGAGACCCTGGCCCGCGATTGGGTGGATGACGTGGGCGGAATCGCCGACCAGCGCGAGGCGCTGGGCAATGAAGGAGCGTGCGACGAAATAGGACAGCGGAAACGCGCGCGGCTTGTCGAGCGCCTTCACCTCGCCGAGATGCAGGCCGAAGCGCTGCTCGAGCTCGCCGTGAAATTCCCCATCGCTCAACGCAACGATACGCGCGGCTTCGCTGCGGCGCTCGGTCCATACCAGCGAGGAGCGCTTGCCCGAAAGCGGCAGGATAGCAAACGGACCCGCCGGCAGAAAATGCTCTTCGGCGCGGCCTTCGTGATCGCGCTCATGGCCGACAGTGACGACGATGCCGGATTGATCATATTCCCAGCCGTGGGTGGCGATGCCGGCGCGCTCGCGCAGTTTCGACTTCGCACCGTCGGCCGCAACCAGGAGGCTCGCTGCAATCACGCTGCCATCACCGAGCGTCACGTCGATACCTTCGGCCCGCGCGTCGTAAGACGACACTGTGGTCGCGCGGAGATCGATGCCCTCGGCCTCGGCGCGCACCACCAGCGCATCAATGAGGCGGCGGTTCTCGACCATATGCGCGAAGGGCTCACCCGGCGCGACGTCGCCGGCAAAGTTGAGGAACGCCGGACGGGTGGCGTCTTCCAGCTTGGAATCGGTGACAATCATGTCGAGGATCGGCTGCGCCTCGCCCCTGACGTCGTCCCAGGCGCCGATCGCCTCGAACAGGCGGCGGCAGGCGGCCACGATCGCGGTCGCGCGCGGGTCCCGGCTCGGACGTGTGGAGAGCGCGGGGTCGGCGACGATGACGGGGATCTCGGGGCCGAGCCCCTGGCGCAGCGCCAGGGCCAGCGCCAGGCCCGCAAACGCGCCGCCACCGATGACAATGCTACCCTGTACCGACATACCCAATTCCCGGCTAAATCCTGGCCTTGCTAGCAGACTTGAGGTGGGCGAAACAGTGCGGTGAAACAAGGGCGGATAGCCCCCATTGTGTCGATCCGGAGCAGCGAACCCCGGGGCGGCAAGGCGAAAGCTGAAATCCATGTCCAAGAGCCTGATCGACCTCATCTCGATCCTCGACCTCGAACAACTCGAGGTGAATCTGTTCCGCGGCAACAGTCCGAAGACCAGCTGGCAGCGGGTGTTCGGCGGCCAGGTGATCGGACAGGCGATGGTTGCAGCGTGCCGCACCGTCGAGGGCAGGCTGCCGCATTCGCTGCATTGCTATTTCATCCTGCCGGGCGATCCGCAGATCCCGATCATCTATCAGGTCGAGCGCCTGCGCGACGGCAAGAGCTACTCGACGCGACGCGTCACCGCGATCCAGCATGGCAACGCGATCTTCTCGATCATGGTGTCGTTCCACGCGGAGGAAGAGAGCGCGTTCGATCATCAGGACAAGATGCCCGACGTGCCGCCGCCGGAAAAGCTGACGGCGGAGGAAGTCGCGAAGCAGCCGATGTTCAAGGAGATGCCGGAGTTCATCCGCCGCTATTATGAATCCGACCGTCCGATCGAGCTGCGCCCGGTCGAGCTCGGCCGTTATTTCGGTGAGAGGATCGAGGACGGCCGCATCCATGTCTGGATCAAGACCGCGGCAACGCTGCCGGACGATCCGGCGCTGCACATGTGCGCGCTGGCCTATGCGTCGGACTTCTCGCTGCTCGATGCGATTATGGCGCGCTACGGCCGCACCCTGTTCGACAAGCGCATGATGCCCGCGAGCCTCGACCACGCGATGTGGTTTCACCGCCCGTTCCGCGCCGACGAATGGCTGCTCTACGCACAGGATTCGCCGAGCGCGCGAAGCGGCCGCGGCTTGACCCGCGGCTCGATCTTCAAGCCTGACGGCACGCTGGTGGCCTCCGTCGCGCAGGAAGGCTCGGTGCGCGAACGGAGAGCCTAAGAGGCACAAGCACGATCGATCGCGCTTGTGCCTTTCGAGGTCAGGCCCGGAGCGATCCCCGCGGAGCCAGAACCGTCTCCGACGCGAACCAGTTCATGATCCAGCGATAGACCCACGGGATCGGGATGATGAAGCCGCACAGGAATGCGGCCACGATGCCCCGCCAGAGAATCCCGAGACCGCTGCCGTTGAACACGATCTCGCGCCGCGTGCCTTCGATGCTGCGGCAGAACCAGCGCATCTGAGCCGCGGCGACCCAGGCCCAGCCGATGATGGTGATGATGGAAATCGCGAACAGCAGGCTCCAGCCGACATAGGCCCAAACCGTGCCGGTGAAGCTCAGGCCGAGCGGCTGCCCATTGGAGGCGAGATTCGCGACCATCCATTTGATCAGGAGCCAGTACAGAACGAGCTGGGCGATGAACAGCAAATTGCTCAGCAAGGGAACGCCGATGTAGCCGATCACGACCGCCAGAACGATGAAGCCGAAATACCAGGGCACCAGCGCCATCGCATTGCCGGTGAAGCTGAGATTGGGCCGCCCGGGGACCTTCACGCAGGACACGATCCATTTCGTGTACCAGACGAACACCCACGGCACCGGGATGATGAAGCACATGCCGATCAGCATCACGATGCTGCGCCAGGTGAACTCGAGGATGCCGAAATCGACCGCCAGCGATCCTCCGGCGCCACCGCCGCCGTAGCCCATCATCGGCGGGCCGCCAGCCGGCATCATCGGGGGCGCACCGCCCCCGCCGATCAGGCCGGGGATTTCGGCCGCCTTCTGCCAGCCGGCCATGCCGTCCGACCACACCAGCGTATCCGGACGCACGACTCCCTGGGCGACGAGGTCACGGAATTGCCCTTCCGGATAGGGCCCCTGCTGCTTGCCCTCGGATGCGTAGAACCAACTCGCCATGAAGCGTCCCCCTCGAACATAGTTTTGTACCGGCCGCGACGCTTGGGTTCATCGCATCCATGCCAAAAACGCATTGTGGAGGATGAACGGCTGCCCTGTACAGAGGCGGCCGTTCACATGGCCCAACGATTTTCCGCTTCAATCTGCAAGTTTTTTATGCCATTTGCCCGGAAAGATGCCAGATTGACGCTGCGCCGGGGACATACGGCGCGGCGCATCCCGGGGAATAGGCCTGACCATGAAACTCGTCGTCGCGATCATCAAACCCTTCAAGCTCGATGAGGTCCGTCAGGCCCTGACGGCGATCGGCGTTCACGGCATGACCGTGACCGAAGTGAAGGGCTATGGCCGCCAAAAGGGCCACACCGAGATCTATCGCGGCGCCGAATATGTCGTGAATTTCCTGCCGAAGCTGCGGATCGAGATCGCGGTTGCCTCCGATATCGCCGAGAAGGCCGTCGCGGTCATCACCGCGACCGCGCGCACCGGCCAGATCGGCGACGGCAAGATCTTCGTCACGCCGATCGATCACGCGACCCGCATTCGCACCGGCGAGACCGACAGCGACGCGCTCTAGATTTTTGCTTTGACGCGTTTTCTTTTCGCGAACCGGTAACCGCTTCGCTCGACAACGCTCTTCTTCGATCGCACCGGGCAACGGCGCCACGGCGTGCGACACAATCAATAGCTGGGGGAAACGACATGGCGGGATTGTTGCGCCGCGCGGCTGCTATCGCCGCGCCGATCGGGCTTGGGTCGATCATGGCTTCGCCGGCGCGTGCCGCGGGCTCCGAGATCAACACTGCCGACACCGCCTGGATGATCGTCGCCACCGCGCTGGTGCTGATGATGACGATCCCGGGGCTCGCGCTGTTCTATTCCGGCATGGTGCGCAAGAAGAACGTCCTCGCCACCATGGCGCAGAGCCTCGCCGCAGTGACGATCATCTCCATTCTCTGGGTCGCGTTCGGCTATTCGTTGTGCTTCGTCGGCGACGGCCCGTGGATCGGCACGCTCGACCGCTGGTTTCTCTCCGGTATGACCATGGACAGCGTCAACCCGGCGGCGAAGACGATCCCGGAAGCGCTGTTCATGCTGTACCAGATGACGTTTGCGATCATCACGGTGGCGCTGGTCGCGGGCGCGGTGGCCGACCGGATGCGGTTCTCCGCTTATCTCCTCTTTTCCGTGGCCTGGTTCATCTTCGTCTACATTCCACTCGCGCATTGGGTGTGGGGCGGCGGCTTCCTCGCCGGAATGGGCGTGCTGGATTTCGCCGGCGGCCTCGTGGTGCATCTGTCGGCCGGCACCGCCGGCCTCGTCGCGGCGAAGGTGATGGGACGCCGTCATGGCTACGGCACGGAAAATCTCTCGCCATTCGATCTGTCGCTCGCGGTGATGGGCACCGGCCTGTTGTGGGTCGGCTGGTTCGGCTTCAACGGCGGCTCGGCGGGCGCAGCCAATTCTCGCGCGGTGATGGCGATCATCGCGACCCATCTCGCAGCCTGCTCCGGCGCGCTGACCTGGGGCGCGATCGAATGGTCGACGCGGCGCAAGCCGTCCGTGCTCGGCATGATCTCCGGCGCGGTGGCCGGCCTCGGCACCATCACGCCGGCCTCGGGATTCGTGGCGCCCTGGCACGGCATCGTCATCGGCGTGATCGCAGGCCTCGTCTGCTACTGGGCCTGCACCTGGCTGAAGCACCGCTTCGACTATGACGATTCGCTCGACGTGTTCGGCGTCCACGGCATCGGCGGGATGACCGGGACCCTGCTGGCCGGCGTGTTCGCAACGAGCGCGATCGGCGGCACCGCCGGCCTGCTCGAAGGCCATCCGCAGCAGCTTCTTATCCAGCTCTACGGGGTCGCCGTCACCTTCGTCTGGTCGGCAGGCATGAGCTTCGTCCTGCTCAAGCTGGTCGGTCTGTTCGTGCCGTTGCGGGTCTCCCGCGAGCACGAACTCGAGGGGCTGGATATTTCGCAGCACGGCGAGGCGCTGCAGTAATTGGGCTTGCGCAACACATAAGCGTATGCTTATGTGTCGCCATGATCGAAGCCGACATCTTCAAAGCGCTGGCCGACCCGACCCGCCGCAAGGTCTTTGAGAAGCTTGCCGGCGGAAGCCTGAATGCCAGCGCCTTGCGCGACGGATTGGAGATCAGCCAACCGGCGATGTCGCAGCATCTCGCGGTGCTGCGCGGCGCGGGCCTGGTGCGCGAACAGCGGCAGGGCCGCTTTGTGAATTACGAAGTCGATCCCGAAGGAATCTCCGCGATCGGGGCCTGGCTTGCGCGCTACCGCGCCTATTGGCCGAAACGCATGGATGCCCTCGCCGATCTCTTGAAGGAGATGGATCAATGAGCGACGCCGTGAAGCCTGATCCCTCCGACGCAGACTTGGCGCTCAAAACAGACCTGGTGCTCGAATATGAATTCGATGCGCCGCCGGCCAAGGTCTGGCGCGCGGTGACCATTCCGGCTTTGCGCGAGCGCTGGTTGCCGGATTGCGATCTTGCGGGCGCCGAGCCGGAATCAGCGATCCCGGGCCAGGAGGTGCGCTACCGGCTGCGCGATTCCGAACCGCCGTTTCGCGAAAGCCATGTCATCTTCCGGATCGAGCCGAACGAGGATGGCGGCACCCGCTTTCGCATCATCCAGCAAGCCTGCGAGATCCGTATGAAGCTGCCGCAGCCGGCCAACAGCAATGGCTGCCTGATGCGCGCGGCCGCCTGACACCAACACCACTTCATCACCCGCAGAAAATGGAGGTCGCCGATGCGCGACATGCTTCAGCTCGTCCCTATGGTCGTCGAACAATCCGCCCGCGGCGAGCGATCCTTCGACATCTATTCGCGCCTGTTGCGCGAGCGCATCATCTTCCTCAATGGCGAGGTCAATGATGCGATGTCCGGACTGGTCTGCGCGCAGCTCCTGTTTCTGGAGGCGGAGAATCCGAACAAGCCGATCAATCTCTACATCAATTCCTATGGCGGCGTGGTCACCAGCGGCCTTGCGATGTACGACACCATGCAATTCATCAAGGCGCCAGTGCATACGCTGTGCATGGGCACCGCGCGCTCGATGGGCTCGTTTCTGCTGATGGCCGGCGAGCCCGGTCACCGCGCCGCCCTGCCCAATGCGAGCCTTCACGTGCATCAGCCGCTCGGCGGCTTTCAGGGCCAGGCGTCCGACATCCTGATCCACGCCACCGAAATGCAGGAAACCAAGCGGCGCATCATCCGGCTCTATGCCCAGCATTGCGGGCGCCCCGAACCGGACGTGGAACGGACCTTGGACCGCGACCATTTCATGACCGCGCAGCAGGCGGTCGACTGGGGCCTGATCGACCGGGTCTTCGCGGAACGCAGCGCCGCCTGACGGTCCCTGCCGGGGACCCGTCCGGCAAGCCTCGCCCGCTCAAGCAGGTTGGCCGGTTGCGCGCATTCCGTGAGCACAAGTGCGACGGGCCCGATATTTCGCGGCACGACAAGCCCTGCAATAGGCGCGCGCCTTACGGAAATACCTTTCTGCTGCCCTACGTGTGAGCACCAATGTGTCGACAGCCTGTCGTGCCTGTATTTTAATCAGGCATGGTCAGGTATTGAGCGCGGCGTAATGGCGCACTGCACGGCACTACGCGTCAAACGCGAAAACACCCGTTTTCATAGTCCGTTAGGCAACACGCCCGATCTGGCACGGCATTTGATTCTAAGGGTCCTGGCTGTGCCCGCGTAGTGAACTTTCTCCCTCGTGGCGAACCAGTCGAGAAGCGCCCGGCCACGTCCGGACCGGGCCCAAGCGGGGATAGGACCCATGAAAATTGTTATGGCGATTATTAAGCCATTCAAGCTGGAAGAAGTCCGTGACGCCCTGACCGCCATCGGCGTTCACGGTCTCACGGTGACGGAAGTCAAGGGATATGGCCGCCAGAAGGGCCATACGGAAATCTATCGCGGCGCCGAATATGCCGTGAGCTTCCTGCCCAAGATCAAGATCGAGGTCGCTGTCGCCTCCGACCAGGTCGACAAGACCATCGACGCCATCACGACCGCCGCGAAAACCGGACAGATCGGCGACGGCAAGATCTTCGTCATCAATCTCGACCATGCGGTTCGCATCCGCACCGGCGAGGCCGATGCTGCGGCCCTTTGATTTCGCGCTCAATCAAAATTCAATCAGGAGTAAATGAAATGACGTTTAAGCGTCCCTATGGCGCGGGATTGGCGGCTCTCGCAGTCGGCCTGTTCGCTGCGACCGCAGCCTACGCCGAGCCAACGGTCAACAAGGGAGACAACGCCTGGATGCTGACATCGACAGTGCTCGTGCTGTTGATGACGATCCCCGGCCTCGCGCTGTTCTACGGCGGCCTCGTCCGTTCCAAGAACATGCTCTCCGTCCTGATGCAGGTGTTCTACACCGTCTGCGTCGTCACCGTGATCTGGGCCGTGTACGGCTACAGCCTCACCTTCACCGGCGGTTCCGACTTCATCGGCGGCTTCTCCAAGGCCTTCATGATGGGCGTCACCACCGACTCGAAGGCCGCGACCTTCTCGGTCGACGCCAACATCTCGGAGCTCATCTATATGTGCTTCCAGATGACCTTCGCGGCGATCACGCCCGCCCTCATCGTCGGCGCCTTCGCCGAACGCATGAAGTTCGCGGCGCTCGCGCTCTTCGTCCCGCTCTGGGTCACGCTGATCTACTTCCCGATCGCGCACATGGTCTGGTACTGGCCCGGCCCGGACATGATCCAGGACGCAGCCAAGGCTCTGGCTGCTGCGGCTGATGGCGC
Source organism: Bradyrhizobium sp. 45 (assembly GCF_023073155.1). Classification (NCBI taxonomy): domain Bacteria; kingdom Pseudomonadati; phylum Pseudomonadota; class Alphaproteobacteria; order Hyphomicrobiales; family Nitrobacteraceae; genus Bradyrhizobium; species Bradyrhizobium sp. 45. The sequence continues at coordinate 90,599 of NZ_JADPIX010000006.1, forward strand.
GGCGAAGACCGCAGCGCAGGCCAAGCTCGATGAGATCAACGCCGACGCAGGCTGGATCTTCAAGAAGGGCGCGATCGACTTTGCGGGCGGCACCGTGGTGCACATCAACGCCGGCATCGCAGGCCTCGTCGGCGCCCTGCTGATCGGCAAGCGCGTCGGCTACGGCAAGGAGCTGATGGCTCCGCACTCGCTGACGATGTCGATGATCGGCGCCTCGCTGCTCTGGGTCGGCTGGTTCGGCTTCAACGCCGGCTCCAACCTCGAAGCCAACGGCGGCGCAGCCCTCGCCATGACCAACTCCTTCGTCGCCACCGCAGCCGCCGCGCTGTCGTGGATGTTCGCGGAGTGGATCATCAAGGGTCACCCGTCGGTGCTCGGCGTCATCTCCGGCGCTGTCGCGGGCCTCGTGGCCGTCACGCCTGCCGCCGGCTTCTCCGGCGTGATGGGTGCGATCGTCCTCGGCCTCGTGGTCGGCGTGGTCTGCCTGTTCTTCTGCACCGTCGTGAAGAACGCGCTCGGCTACGACGACTCCCTCGATGTGTTCGGCGTGCACTGCGTCGGCGGCATCATCGGCGCCCTCGGCACCGGCATCCTCGTCAATCCGGCGCTGGGTGGTGCGGGCATCATCGACTACACCGCGATCCCGCCGAAGGTTGCCGATTACGACTTCGCGGCGCAGATGATCTCCCAGGTCTGGGGCGTCGGCACCACGCTGGTGTGGTCGGGCATCGGTTCGGCGATTCTCTACAAGGTCGTCGATGTGATCGTTGGCCTCCGCGCCAATGTCGAGAGCGAGCGTGAAGGCCTCGACATCACCGAGCACACAGAGCGCGCCTACAACATGTAAGTCTCCTCCCGGGCGCGGCCTCCTCGGAGGTCGCGCTCACAACTACGGTTTGGGGCACATACCCGGCAATGTCCCGACCGTTGAGGGGCTCCAGCGCAAGTTGGAGCCCCTTTCTTTTTGGTCCCGTGCCGCTGGGCCGTCATAAGTTAAATTGCATTGCTGCGAGCTTGCTGAATATCATGCTCCCCGTTTGGAGCAGGATTTCATGCGTCTGCCCTATTGCCTAGTCTGGTGTTTCCTGTTGCTCGCTTTGTCGAGCCTCGATGCCCGCGCGGACAAGCGCGTCGCGCTGGTGATTGGCAACGGCGCTTACCGAAACGTTCCCCCGCTCGCCAATCCGACCAACGATGCGGCCGATGTCGGCGCGGCCCTCAAGCGATCGGGGTTCGATCCTGTTGTCACGACCGACCTCGACCAGTCCGCCATGCAGGACACCATTCTTCGCTTCGCGCGTGAGGCCCGCGGCGCCGATGTCGCCCTGTTCTATTACAGTGGGCACGCGCTCCAGTTCGCCGGCGTCAACTATCTGGTGCCTGTCGATGCCGTCGTTCGCGACGAGGTCGATCTGCGCCGTCTGGTGCGCGCCGACGAGATCCTGGCGGATCTGCAGCAGGCCAAGAACCTGCGCATCCTCGTGCTCGACGCCTGCCGCGACAATCCATTTGCCGACGAGTTGCGGCGAAACGTCGGACAGGGCCGTGGCGTCACCGTCTCACGCGGCCTTGCCAAGATGGAAAGTCCCGAGGGCACCATCATTTCCTACGCGACACAGGCCGGCCGGACCGCCGACGACGGCAGCGGCCGCAACAGCCCCTACACCAGCGCGTTCCTGGAGCACATCGGCGACAAGGGCAACGTCAACACGGTATTTCAGACGATCAGCGCCGGCGTCTACCAGCGCTCCAAAGGCTCGCAAGTACCGGAGCTGTCGCTGTCGTTCTTCGGCGAGTTCTACCTGAACGGCAAGCCCGAGACGGCGGCGTTGTCGCCTGCGACGCCTCAGGTCGATCCCTGCGCGGAGGCCGGAGACCATTGGCGTAGCGCGGAAGCGCTGGGAACGCTCGCGGCATTCAAGGATCACCTCGCACGCTTCCCGGCCTGCGCGTTCGCAGATCTGGCGAAATCGCGCGTCGAGACCTTGGCGAAACCATCAGACACCGCCAAGCGCGTAACCGCATTCGATGGAACCTGGATCGCGAAGGAGACTTGCGAGAACAAGCCCCCATTTCCCGAGGCCTATTTCCAGTATGCCCTGCGCGTCAAGGATGGCGTGCTGCACACTCTCTCCGGGGAAGAGGGCAAGCCCGGTGCCACAATCTATGACGGGAAGATCGAAGCGGATGGCAGCGCGACTGTCACCGTCAACGGGCTGATTGGCGAGAAGGATCCGCTGCGCCGCACAGCCGGCGCGCCCTATCAGTACAAGCTCGCACTCGAGCTGAAAGGAACCACCGGCGCCGGCGTCCGCACCGATACCAGCCGACCGTGTCGGATGGAACTCTCCAAGCTGACGACACAGAGCCCCGCTGCAAGTCCGGGCCGACCTGATTCGAAGCGGGCGCCCAAGCGCGAGGACAAGACGGCCGTGCTGCCGCCAGATCAGGCCGGAGCAGGGCAACCGCGGCAGACCGGAAGCGGCATGAGCTGTTCGTTCATGCGAAGCAGGTGCGCCACGGCATGCGTCGGTATGGGTGGCCGCGCGGATTGCGCTTCAACCGCTTGTCCACGGCTGGAAGCCGAGTGCATGAGCAGCGGGTGCTGGCGCGGCCGGGGATTCAACGGCTGCGGACTTGCCAAGAGATAGATGCACGAACCGGCTGCAGGAGGTCTGTCTTGGTCCGTCCAGGCGAAAGAAAAAGATTGCCATTCCACACCGCCCGCGCAGAAATATCGACCACAAGAAACAACAATCGGGAGGTCGTCATGCGTTTGGAAGGCGGATGCTATTGCGGCGAAGTGCGCTATGTCGCCGAGGGCGACCCGATGATGCAGGCGCAGTGTCATTGCCGCGAGTGCCAGTACATCTCGGGCGGCGCGCCCAACACCTTCATCGCGATGCCGGCGGCTGGCTTCAGCTACATCACCGGGCAACCCAAGCAATTCGCGCGCAAGGACCTCGAACGCGCCGTCACGCGCGAATTCTGCGCTCAATGCGGGACCCATCTGGTGACCAAGGTTCCCGGCCTGCCGGCGGCGATCCTGAAGGTCGGCACGCTGGACGAACCTGCGCAGTTCCATCCGCAGATGGCGATCTACACCTGCGACAAGCAGGACTTCCACGCGATCCCCGCGGGCATGGCGACATTCGAGAAGCTGCCGGGGCATTAGGGCGCCTATCCGCCAAAGCCGTCATAAGCCGTCATGCCCGGGCTTGTCCCGGCATCCACGTTCTTGGACGCCGTCGGAAAGGCCGTGGGTGGCCGGGACAGGCCCGGCCATGACATCGCCAAGACGTCCACCCCCTCGCAATGGCATGACCAGCTCCGAGAGCCGCCCGTGGCCTCATTATTCCTGCTCTGGACCGAGGCGGCGACCGATGGTTAATCGCGTCTTAACCTCGCCCTATCTATGGTGAACTGAACCGCTTCCCGTCGGCGCCGTGCTGCGACCGGCTGTTCCAAGAGTGCTGGCGTCCAGAATGGCTATGACCGCTTCATCCCGTGCGCCGCAGGACAGTGGAAGCTCCGATAGCGAACGCTCTCCCTTCGTCCGGCTGAACGAGCTGCTGGCACCGCATCAGCCCGGCAAGCCTTTGATTTCGCTTGCCGTCGGCGAGCCGCAGCATCCGGTGCCTGATTTCGTCGGCCCGGTACTGGCCAAGCACATCGCCGATTTCGGCCGTTACCCCGCGAACAAGGGCACCGACCCGTTCCGCTTGGCCGCGGGCGCCTGGCTGTCGTCGCGTTTCAAGCTGCCGCGACCGCTCAATCCCGAGAGCGAGATTCTCGTCCTCAATGGCAGCCGAGAGGGGCTGTTCCTCGCCGCCATCGCGGCTGCGCGCTATGTCGGCCCGCGTCCCGGCAAGCCCGCGATCCTGATGCCGAACCCGTTCTATCCGGTCTATGGCGCCGGCGCCCGCGCCGCTGCTTGCGAGCCGGTCTACCTGCCGACCACCGCCGAGAACGGCTTCCTGCCCGATCTCGACGCCATCGACGAGGCGACGCTGGCGCGCACGGTGGCGTTCTATCTGGCCTCGCCCGCCAACCCGCAGGGATCGGTGGCCTCGCGCGATTATTTCATTCGCCTGAAGCAGCTCGCCGACCGCTACGGCTTCGTGATCCTCAGCGACGAGTGCTATTCGGAGATCTACACCCGCGAAGCGCCCGGCAGCGCGCTCGAATGCGCTGGCCCTGATTTCACCCGCGTGGTCGCGTTCCAGTCGCTGTCCAAGCGCTCGAACCTGCCGGGCCTGCGCGTCGGCTTCGCCGCCGGCGACAAAAAACTCATCGGCATGTTCCTCGAATTGCGCAACATCGCGGCGCCGCAGGTGCCGGTCCCGTTGCAGCATGTCGCGACCGTTGCTTACGGCGACGAGGCGCATGTCGAGGAGAACCGCAGGCTCTACCGCATCAAGTTCGATCTCGCCGACCAGATCATCGGCAATCGTTACGGCTATCGCCGGCCCGATGCCGGCTTCTGCGTCTGGCTCAACACGTCCGAAATCGGCGACGATGTGTCTGTGTGCCTGAAACTCTTCAAGGAAGCAGGCGTGCGCGTGGTGCCCGGCAGCTATCTGGCGCGGCTCCAGCCCGACGGCTTCAATCCCGGCGCAGGCTACATTCGCCTTGCGCTTGTGCAGGATGGCGAGACCACGGCGCAGGCGCTGCACCGCCTGGTCGAGACTCTGGGTTAGGCGGGGCCCATGAGCATGTCGACAATCGAACGTGTCATTCCCTTGGTCAGCCATCTGCCGCCCTCGATCCGCGAGGGGCTGGCGCGGCGCGTGCGCGAGCTCAGCGGTCTCGGCCTGATCGCATTGTCGGGCGCCGCCTCGGCGGCGCTGATGACCTGGTCAGTGCAGGATCCCAGCCTCAGCCACGCAACGTCGCGGCCGATCCGCAATATTCTCGGCTATGCCGGCGCGATCGGCGCCGACCTTGCGATGCAGATCCTCGGGCTCGGCGCGATCATGCTGGTCCTGACCGTCGCGGTCTGGGGCTGGCGCATGCTGACCCACCGCCCGTTCGACCGCGAGGCGCTGCGGCTCGGCTGCTGGATTCTCTGCACGGTGATCGCGGCGGGCTTCGTCAGCTGCTGGCCACATGGCGGCGCCTGGCCGCTGCCGACAGGCCTCGGCGGCGTGGTCGGCGATGCCCTGGTTCGCGCGCCCGCGGTGATCTTCGGACCGCCGGGCATGATCTATCGCATCGTGCTCGGCACGATCCTGTTCGCCGCGATGGCGGCGACCTTCCTGATCGCCTGCGGCCTCGGCGCACGCGAGCATGACGACGAACTCGCTGAGATCGAGGACGATGACAAGCCGCTCGACCTGGACGAGGAGAGCGATCGCGGTTCGGTATCGCTGGGCTGGCTGTTCCACGCCTTGATGAGCACGAAGGCACGACTGATCTGGTTGCTTGGCGCGGCCTACCGCTCGCTGGTCTCGAGCGGACCGAAGACCAAGGCCGTTGCCTTCAGCCGTCAGGAGCCGAAGCTCGGTGGCGGCCGCGCCGCGCCGCCGATCTCGCCGCAGTCCGAAGACGAGCACGACGAGGACGAGCACGAAGAAGACCACGAGGAGGAAGAGGAGGAGGAGCCCGCCGCGCGCGCGCCGCGCAAGAAGGCTGCTCCAAAGGCTGCTTCCAAGAAATCTTCCGACAAGTTCGAGCTTCCGTCCGTGTCGGTGCTGGCCGCGCCCAAGGCCGGCGATCGCCAGCCGCTCAGCAAGGCCGAGCTGGAAACCAATTCGCGCGCGCTCGAAGGCGTGCTGCAGGATTTCGGCGTTCGCGGCGAGATCGTGAAGGCCCATCCGGGTCCCGTGGTCACGCTGTACGAGCTGGAGCCGGCGCCGGGGATCAAATCGTCGCGCGTGATCGGACTTTCCGACGACATCGCCCGTTCGATGAGCGCGCTCTCGGCGCGCGTCGCCGTCGTGCCGGGCCGCAACGCCATCGGCATCGAGCTGCCGAACGCGCATCGCGAAAAGGTCTATCTGCGCGAGCTGCTGGTCGCCAAGGAGACTGTCGATTCGGTTGCGAAACTGCCGCTCTGCCTCGGCAAGACCATCGGCGGTGATCCCGTCATCATCGACCTCGCACGCACGCCGCACATGCTGATCGCCGGTACCACCGGCTCCGGCAAGTCGGTCGCCATCAACACCATGATCCTCAGCTTGGTCTATCGGCTGCGCCCGGACCAGTGCCGCCTGATCATGGTCGATCCGAAGATGCTCGAACTCTCCGTCTATGACGGCATTCCCCATCTGCTCACGCCCGTCGTGACCGACCCGAAGAAGGCGGTGGTCGCGCTGAAATGGGCCGTGCGCGAGATGGAAGAGCGCTACAAGAACATGGCCAAGCTCGGTGTGCGCAACATCGACGGTTACAACACGCGCTTGCTCGAATTGAAGGCCAAGGGCGAAGAGCCGACGCGCACGGTGCACACCGGCTTCGACAAGGAAACCGGCAAGGCGATCTACGAGGAAGAGAAGCTCTCGCTCGACCCGCTGCCCTACATCGTCATCATCGTCGACGAAATGGCCGACCTGATGATGGTTGCCGGCAAGGACATCGAAGGCGCGGTGCAGCGCCTCGCGCAGATGGCGCGCGCCGCCGGCCTGCACGTGATCCTCGCAACGCAGCGTCCATCGGTCGACGTCATCACCGGTACCATCAAGGCGAACTTCCCAACCCGCATCGCCTTCCAGGTGACGTCCAAGATCGACAGCCGCACGATTCTCGGCGAGATGGGTGCCGAGCAGCTGCTCGGCCAGGGCGACATGCTCTACATGGCCGGGGGCGGTCGCATCAGCCGCGTGCACGGACCTTTCGCGTCGGACGAGGAAGTCGAGAAGGTGGTGCGCCACCTCAAGACGCAGGGACAGCCGGAATATCTCGAAGCCGTCACGGCCGAAGAACCCAGCGAAGACGAGGACGGCGCGGTGTTCGACGCGTCCGCCATGGGCGCGGATGGCGGCGGCGATTTGTTCTCGCAGGCTGTTGCGATCGTCAAACGCGACCGTAAGGCCTCTACCAGCTATATCCAGCGCCGCCTGCAGATCGGCTATAACCGCGCCGCATCGCTGATGGAGCGCATGGAACTGGAGGGCATCGTCGGACCCGCCAACCACGCCGGCAAGCGCGAGATCCTGGTCGAGGAAGAAGACAGCCATATGTGAGGCGAGCCGCCTCAAACCATCATTCACGCAAAAACGTTATCTGCTTTTGGCCGAAATCACGCTAAAAGGGCGCCCAGCCACACAGGACGACGCGTTGATCAGACATCCGGACATTCGATTCGCTGCCATTGTCGCCGCGCGGAGCGCGCGCATGGCCGGCGTAATTCTCGTCACCGCCGCGATGGTGATCACGGCGTCGTTCGCGCAGACCGTTCCCGTGCCGAAGCCTGCACCGAAGGGCCGCGACGGCGGTCCGGCCGTTGGAGGGCCCGCGGTCACCGGCGCGACCCAGACGCCGCCCAATCCGGTGATTCCGGATCCACGCCGCAACGTGCCGAGCAGCATCTTCCAGACCTTCGATGCGAACCAGAAGGCCCAGGCCGCCAAGGTCAGCGCCTATTTGTCGTCATTGTCGACGCTGGTCGGGAATTTCGTCCAGGTCGGCCCCGACGGCAGCAAGACGCAAGGCGACTTCTACATCCAGAAGCCGGGCAAGGTGCGCTTCGAATATGACGCGCCGAGCCCGATCGACATCGTCGCCGACGGATCGTCGCTGGTGGTGCGCGACCGCAAGCTCGCGACGCAGGACGTCTATCCGCTGTCACAGACACCGCTGCGTTTCCTGCTGTCCGACCGCATCGACCTGATGAAGGACACCAACGTCGTCAACGTCTCGGCCGACGACGTCTTCGTCAGCGTCACCATCGAGGAGAAGCAGGCGCTGGTCGGCACCAGTCGCCTCTTGCTGATGTTCGGCGCCAAGGACGGCCAGTTGAAGCAGTGGACCGTCACCGACCCGCAGGGCTACGACACCACGATCGCGGTCTATAATCTGGATACGAGCAAGAAGCTCGATCCCGGCATGTTCAAGATCGATTTTACCAATTACGGCCCGTCGCCGGGCTGAGACTTACTCGCTGCTGCGATGATCGACATGCCCGGGCTTGTCCCGGGCATCCACGTTCTGGACCTACAATCTGGACCTACAAAAAGGCGTGGATGGCCGGGTCAAGCCCGGCCATGACGGATGGAGTTTGTTAGATCAATCTCATGCGTTTTTCCCTGACAACCTGGAACATCAATTCGGTGCGGCTGCGCATCGATCTGGTCGCAAAATTTCTCAAGAGCGCGCGGCCGGACGTGCTGTGTCTCCAGGAGACCAAGTGCATCGACGACGCTTTTCCGCTGAAGCGCTTCAAGCGGCTCGGCTACGAGCATGTCGCGTTGAACGGCCAGAAGGGTTATCACGGCGTCGCCATCGTCTCGAAGATTCCGTTCGAGTCGAAGGACATCCGCACCTTCTGCGACAAGGTGGATTCACGCCACATCTCGGTGTCGTTCGGTGAGAGGGCCGGGATCGCGAAACCCCTGGTGGTGCATAATTTCTACGTGCCCGCCGGCGGCGACATTCCCGATCCCGCGCTGAACGAGAAATTCGATCACAAGCTCCGCTTCCTCGACGAGATGAAGGCGTGCGAGCCGTTGCATCCGCGCGGCGAGGATCGCCACATCCTGGTCGGCGATCTCAACGTTGCCCCGCATGAGAATGACGTCTGGTCGCACAAGCAGCTTCTGAAAGTGGTGTCGCACACGCCCATCGAAACCGAGAAGCTGCAAGCCGCGCTCGCCGCCGGCGAATGGGTCGATGTCGCGCGCGATCGCATTCCGATGTCGGAAAAGGTCTACACGTGGTGGAGCTACCGCTCCGCCGATTGGACTGTCGGCGACCGCGGCCGCAGGCTCGACCACATCTGGGTCTCGCGCGCGCTGAAAGATGCGGTGAGTGATTTCAAGATTTTGCGCGATGCGCGGAGCTGGGAGCGTCCGTCGGATCATGTGCCGGTGACGGTGACGCTCGAGGTTTAATGTCGCTCTGGCGAAAGCCAGGCCCATTACACCAATCTTCGTTGTTGCGCGAGGACATCGGCAATCGCACCAAGCCAGAAACATTTGGGATGACGGGTCCTGGCCTTCGCCAGGACGACATCACGACGTCAGCTTCGCACCCGCCATCAATATATCGCTGGCGATCTGGCTGGAGCGCACCGCGAATTCGTCGCGCAGGCGGACGGCGGCGGCGGGGTCGCTTTCGAGCACACGCTGAAACAGGCTGCGCGCGACGCGGATGACGGAGGCGTGCTCGATCGCGATCGCGCTCGACGGCCGCTTCATCGGCACGATCAGCGCGAGCTCGCCGATCAACGCACCGGGACTTGCGATCATCTCCGCACCGGCGCCGTCGTCGACCCGGAAGGCGCCGCGCTGGACCACGAAGCCGGCATCGGCATCGTCGCCGAGATTGAACAAGACGTCGCCGCGGACGAAGTCACGCTGCTCGGAGCCGATCGCCAGCATGCGCAACGAAGCGTCTCCCAACAGGCGCAGTGTCGGGACACGCTCGAGAAGCGCTACATCATCGTCGATTGACATTCAGGTCCGGGGCTCAAGGGCACGCAATCTAAAACGATTCGCACGCCCCTGAAGCGTATCACGGCACCAGCTTGTAGCCACCGGCTTCCGTGACCAGGATTTCCGGGTTCGCGGCGTCCTTCTCGATCTTCTGGCGAAGCCGGTAAATGTGGGTTTCCAGCGTGTGGGTGGTGACGCCGGAATTGTAGCCCCAGACCTCCTGGAGCAGGGTCTCGCGCGAGACCGGCATCTGGCCGGCCCGGTAGAGGAAGCGGAGGATGGCGGTTTCCTTCTCCGTCAGCCGGACCTTGCGCGCATTGGCGGCGGTCAGCATCTTGGAGCCGGGCCGGAAAGAGTAGGGGCCGACCGAGAACACTGCGTCCTCGCTGGCTTCGTGCTGCCGGAGCTGGGCGCGGATGCGCGCCAGCAGTACGGCGAAGCGGAAGGGTTTTGCGACATAGTCGTTGGCGCCGGATTCCAGCCCCAAAATCGTGTCGGAATCGGTGTCATGCCCGGTGAGCATGATGATCGGAGCCTTGAACCCGCCCTTGCGTAAGGAACGGACCACTTCGCGGCCATCGGTGTCGGGCAGGCCAACATCCATCAGGACGAGATCGGGGGCATTGGCCTTCGCGGCGCTCGCGCCCTTGGCGCCGGTATCGACCGCGGAGGCTTCAAATTCTTCGTGCAGCGACAATTGCTCCACCAACGTATCGCGCAGATCGGTATCGTCATCCACGATCAGGATCTTGCGGGCATTGGCCATAGGGGGTCATCCTTTTGGGGTCCGGCGCGGCGCGCATCCATGCTGCACCCGGCCGAGAGGGAAGTTTAGGGGTCGCCGTTATTATTGTTGTTCGTCTTGAAGTAGTGGGCTGTTACCGATTCACAAGCCAGAACCACTCTAACCTAGAATAGCAGGCCGTTTTGATGAATGTCCTGTAATGAATTCGACATCGCACGTTCACATGAAAAATAAAGCTGCTTCAGCTAGTTACACCATGAACCGGAGCGCCGGGCCGCTCTCGGTGATCCGCGTTAAGCCTGCCGCCGGGAAGCCGCGCCGGGGCTGGCTGACCGCCGGAGCGCTGACGATTCCGGTGGCGCTCGGACGCGGCGGCATTCTGGCGAACAAGCGCGAGGGCGATGGCGGCACCCCGCGGGGCAGCTTCCGTCCGAGGCGATTGTGGTGGCGGGGCGACCGGCACAGCCGCCCGCAGACCTTCCTGCCGGCCCGGATCATCACCGGCGAGGACGCCTGGTGCGAGGATCCCAAGGACCGTCATTACAATCAGGGAATCCGCCTCCGCCAGGGGCAGGGCGGCGACCGGCTCAAGCGGGCCGACCATCTCTATGACTTCATCATCGAAATCGACCACAATACGAGGCCGCGGATCGCCGGCCGGGGCAGCGCGGTGTTCTTGCATCTGGCCCGCGACAATTTCGGCCCCACCGCAGGCTGCGTCTCGATGACCGAAGCGGCGATGCGACAATTGCTGCGGCGGCTTGGACCAAAAACAAAAATCATCATCGGATGAGGACACATGCTCGACAAGGATCAGATCGCCGCCGCTTCGCAGGTCCTGGTTAAACATTGGCGCGACGGCACCAAGCTTGACGCGCTGGAGCCAGAGTTGCGGCCTCAGAACCGCACCGAGGCTTACGCCGTGCAGGCTGCGCTCAGCGGGACTTTGTTCGGCTGGAAGATCGCGGCAACGAGCGAGTCCGGACAGAAGCACATCAATGTCGCGGGACCGTTGGCCGGTCGGATCATGAGCGACACCGTGATCGCCGATGGCGGCACCGCCTCGATGAAGGGCAACGCGATGCGCGTCGGCGAACCGGAGTTCGCTTTCGGCATGGGGCGCGATCTGCCGCCGCGCGCGGCGCCATATACTGTCGACGAGGTGCTCGCCGCCGTGGACAGCTTGCATCCCGCGATCGAGATTCCCGATTCGCGCTTTGCCGATTTCGCCAGCGCCGGCGAGGCGCAGCTCATCGCCGACAACGCCTGTGCGCATCTGTTCGTGCTGGGCGCAGCGACGAATGCGAACTGGCGTGCCATGGATCTCGTCGAAGAGCGGCCGCAGATCACGCTACGCGGCCAGCGCTATCTCGGCCACGGCAAGAACGTGCTCGGCGATCCCCGCATTGCCCTGGCCTGGCTGGCCAACGAGCTGCGTGGCCTCGGCATCATCTTGCGGGCAGGGGAGGTAGTGACCACGGGCACGTGCCATCCGCCGCTTCCGATCCAGGCGGGTGATCGGTTTGTCGCGGACTTTGGCGCGCTGGGGAAGGTGGCAGTGGGGTTTGAATAGGCCCCACATACACCACCGTCATTGCGAGCGCAGCGAAGCAATCCAGAATCTTTCCGCGGAGGGACTCTGGATTGCTTCGCTGTGCTCGCAATGACGAAATCGAGAGTTCGTATGGCGCTCTGCCGTCGCTAACGGCTCTCACCGGCGCCCGAAGATCGCACTGCCCACGCGCACATGGGTGGCGCCGAGCATGATCGCGGTCGCATAATCCGCGCTCATGCCCATCGAGAGCTTCTTCAATCCATTGCGCGCGGCGACCTTGGCGGTCAGCACGAAATGCGCCGCCGGCGGCTCGTCTACCGGCGGGATGCACATCAACCCCGAGATCGTCAGCCCGTAGGTGTCGCGGCAGCTCGCGATGAAAGCATCGGCCTCGCCGGGCGCGATGCCCGCCTTCTGCGGCTCCTCACCGATATTGATCTGCACGAACAATTCCGGGTGCTTGTTCTGGGATTCGATTTCCTTGGCTAACGCCTGGCAAATGCTCGGGCGATCGACCGAATGGATGGCATCGAACAGCGCGACTGCCTCTTTCGCCTTGTTGGATTGCAGCGGGCCGATCAGATGCAGCGCGATATCGGGGTAAACAGAAGTTAACGCGGGCCACTTGCCTTTGGCCTCCTGCACGCGATTCTCCCCGAATACGCGCTGCCCGGCGCCGATGACCGGGGTAATTGCATCCGCGGCGAAAGTTTTCGACACCGCGATCAGCGTCACGGAGGCACGCTCGCGCCGCGCATCCTTGCAGGCGCGCGCGATTTCGGCTTCGACCGCGGCGAGCGCGTTTGGTGAATGGCCGGTTAGCGGCGCGGCGTTGGCTTCAGTCATGATGTCGCATCGGAGCTGGTTGTTGCGGAGCTAGTTCTAATTTTACCGAGTTCAAGAAAGAGTTTTTGAACCCCTCGCTTTACCTTAGCCGCGGGGTGGGCAGCGAAGATGTCAAACGTCAGTTTCAACCGCAAACGAGCGAAACTCAAGCAGGTTCTCGGAATCCGGGCGCGGCTTGCGTTGCTCGCGGTGATTCTGGTGACGCCTTTGATGTTCGAACGCATCCGATCGCTGGAAGACACGCGCACACGGCAGATCGCACAGGCCACAGCCGAATTCACCACCGTTGCAAGACACAGCGCCGATGCGCAGCGCGAGGTGATCTCGTCGGTCGAGACCATCCTGAAATCGGAAGCTTTCATCCGCGCCTCCGCCGGCGGCATCAGCAAGAGCTGTGACGTGCTGCGCGCGAGCCTGCCGTCGAACCTTCCCTGGATCCGCACGCTTCTGATCGCCGGCCAGGACGGGCGCATCCAGTGCGCCACCAACAACATGTATGTCGGCCTGGACCTCAGTGACCGGCCGTATTTCCAGCAGGCGCAGGAAACCGGCCGCTTCGTCCTGAGCGACTTCATCCTGTCGCGCCCGGTGCTGACACCGACCGTCATGGCGGTTTACCCGGTGTCCGCCTTCAGCGGCGTAGCGGATGCCGTCGTGCTCGCCACCGTCAACCTCGACTGGATGTCGAAGGTCATGAGCAATCTGGGGGGGCGCGCCGGCATCACGGCCGTGCTGGTCGACAGCACCGGCACCGTGCTGGCGGCACCGGCCGACCAGCATAGTGCGATCGGCCGTCCGCTCGACAACATGCCGCTGATGTCCGCGATCGCCGACAAGGCGCTGAGGTCTGACCAGGACGAAGGTTCACTCTCTTTCCTCGCTGCCGACGGCTCCCGCCGCGCGGTCAGCTATATCCGCATCGCCGGAACCAATGCCCGCCTGATCGCCAGCATCGACGAGGACAAGGTGTCCGCGGCCGTGAGCCGCGACATCCGCACCGCCTATCTCCAGCTCGGTTTCGTCGTCGTATTCGTGCTGCTCGGCGCGCTGATCGCAGCCGAGAAACTGGTGATCAAGCCGATCAGGATGCTCGCCGACATGGCCAAGCGTCTGGGCGAGGGCGATCTGTCGGCGCGTGCCGCGCGCAATCGCCTGCCGGCCGAGTTCGTGCCGCTCGCCCGCGCGTTCAACGCGATGGCCGCACAGCTCAGCCAGCGCGAACGCGAGCTGATGGCGAGCAATGACCGACTCACGGTGATGGCCTCGATCGACATGTTGTCGGGGCTTGCCAACCGCCGCGGCTTCCAGAGCCGCCTCGATTTCGAATGGATGCGCGCGCAGCAATATGGCAGCGACCTCGCGCTGTTGATGATCGACGTCGACCATTTCAAGCTGTTCAACGACACCTACGGCCATCTCGAAGGCGATTCTTGCCTGACCAGGCTCGGCGAATCGCTGTCCGGCATCGCCGCCGACACGATGGGCTTCGCGGCCCGCTACGGCGGCGAGGAATTCTGCCTGTTGCTGCCGAACACCGACGTGGCGCGCGCCGTCGAAATTGGCGAACAGGCGCGTGCGGCCGTGCTGAAGCTGGGCCTGCCGCACATCACCTCCGACCACATGATCGTCACCGTCTCGATCGGCGTTGCCGCGACCAAGCCCAACGAGAGCTTGCGTCCGGGCGATTTGATCGAAGCCGCCGACGCCGCGCTCTACGCCGCCAAGCACCGCGGTCGCAACAACGTCGTCGAGCATGGCATCACGGTGATCGACAACGGCGCGGCGGAAATGATGATGGCGGGCTGAGGGCTAACCCGCAGCCCGGACGCGATCGACCTCGCTCTCGGTGACCAGGCCCGGCGAGCCGAACAGGACTCTCCGTATTTTTGCGGAGCAGCCTTGCGGCGCCGCGCCGCCAGCGGCAACCCATTGACCCCCCGAGGACTTCTATGGCCTAGTCCGCCGTCTTTAGACGGCCAGATCCACGAAAACCCAACGATTCCATGACCTCCGAACGCTACAACGCCCGCGACGCCGAACCGCGCTGGCAAGCCGCCTGGGACCAACAGGCGATCTTCGTCTCCAAAAACGACGATCCGCGGCCGAAATACTATGTGCTTGAGATGTTCCCCTACCCGTCGGGGCGCATCCATATCGGCCATGTCCGCAATTACACGCTTGGCGACGTACTGGCCCGCTTCATGCGAGCCAAGGGTTTCAACGTGCTGCACCCGATGGGCTGGGACGCTTTCGGCCTGCCGGCCGAGAACGCCGCGATCGAGCGCAAGGTCGCACCGAAGGCCTGGACCTACGCCAACATCGCCGCGATGAAGAAGCAGCTCCGTTCGATCGGACTGTCGCTGGACTGGAGCCGCGAGATCGCGACCTGCGATCCCTCCTATTACAAGCACCAGCAGAAGATGTTTCTGGACTTCCTGCGCGAAGGCCTCGCCGAGCGCGAGAAGCGCAAGGTGAACTGGGACCCCGTCGACATGACCGTGCTCGCCAACGAGCAGGTGATCGACGGGAAGGGCTGGCGTTCGGGTGCCGTTGTCGAGCAACGGGAAATGAACCAGTGGGTCTTCAAGATCACGAAGTACTCGCAGGAGCTGCTGTCTGCACTGGATACGCTGGACCGCTGGCCCGACAAGGTGCGGCTGATGCAGCGCAACTGGATCGGCCGGTCCGAGGGCCTGCTGATCCGCTTCGCGCTCGACGCGACGACGACGCCGGCCGGCGAGAGCGAGCTGAAGATTTTTACGACACGCCCCGACACGCTGTTCGGCGCGAAGTTCATGGCGATCTCGGCCGATCATCCGTTGGCGCAGGCAGCCGCGGCTAAGAATCCGAAGCTTGCCGAGTTCATCGGCGAGATCAAGCGGATGGGCACGGCGCAGGAGATCATCGACACCGCCGAGAAGCAGGGATTCGATACCGGCATCCGCGCGGTCCACCCGTTCGATCCGAGCTGGAAGCTGCCGGTCTATGTCGCCAACTTCGTGCTGATGGAATACGGCACCGGCGCCATTTTCGGCTGTCCCGCACACGACCAGCGCGACCTCGACTTCGTCAACAAGTACGCTCTCGGCAACACGCCGGTGGTGTGCCCCGAGGGCCAGGATCCGAAATCATTCGTCATCACCGATACCGCCTATGACGGTGACGGCCGCATGATCAATTCGCGTTTCCTTGACGGCATGACCATCGATCAGGCCAAGGACGAGGTGGCGAAGCGTCTCGAGAGCGAGCTGCGCGGCAACGCGCCGGTCGGCGAGCGCCAGGTCAATTTCCGCCTGCGCGACTGGGGCATTTCGCGCCAGCGCTATTGGGGCTGCCCGATCCCCGTCATCCATTGCCCGAAATGCGACGTCGTGCCGGTGCCGGATGCCGATCTGCCCGTCGAACTGCCGGACGATGCGACCTTCGACAAGCCGGGCAACGCGCTCGATCATCATCCGACCTGGAAGCACGTCACCTGTCCGCAATGCGGCGGCAAGGCTAGCCGCGAAACTGACACCATGGACACCTTCGTCGATTCGTCCTGGTACTTTGCGCGTTTCACCGATCCCTGGAACGAGAACGCTCCGACGACGCCAGAGGTCGCCAACCGGATGCTGCCGGTCGACCAGTATATCGGCGGCGTCGAGCACGCGATCCTGCATCTGCTCTACAGCCGCTTCTTCACCCGCGCGATGAAGGCGACCGGGCACATCGCCCTGGACGAGCCGTTCGCGGGCATGTTCACGCAGGGCATGGTAGTGCACGAGACCTACCAGAAGGCCGACGGCACCTACGTCCAGCCGGTCGAGGTGAAGGTCGAGACCGGCGCCAACGGCCGCCGCGCCACGCTGCTAACGTCAGGCGAAGACATCCAGATCGGCCCGATCGAGAAGATGTCGAAGTCGAAGAAGAACACGGTCGATCCCGACGACATCATCGAGACCTATGGCGCCGACGTCGCCCGCTGGTTCATGCTGTCGGACTCCCCGCCCGAGCGCGACGTGATCTGGAGCGACGAGCGCGTCCAGGGCGCCTCGCGCTTCGTGCAGCGGCTGTGGCGGCTGGTGAACGATTCTGTGGAACCCGGCAAGGGCGCGCCGACGGCCCGGCCGGCCAGCTTCGGCCCGGACGCCACCGCCTTGCGCAAGGCTGCCCATGGCGCGCTGGACAAGGTCACCACCGGAATCGAGCGACTGCACTTCAACGTCTGCCTCGCCCATATCCGCGAATTCACCAATGCGTTTGCGGAGATCTTGCAACGTCCCGGCCAGCCGGCTCCAGATTTGGCCTGGGCGATCCGGGAGGCCAGCCAGATCCTGGTCCAGCTGTTCTCCCCGATGATGCCGCATTTGGCCGAGGAGTGTTGGCAGGTTCTGGGCCATAGCGGGCTGGTTTCCGAGGCCAATTGGCCCCAAATCGAACGCGATTTGCTGGTTGAAGACAGTGTGACCCTGGTGGTCCAGGTCAACGGTAAGAAGCGGGGCGAGGTCACAGTTGCAACAGCGGCCGAGAATCCGGAAATCGAGGCTGCCGTTTTGGCCCTCGATGCGGTAAAACTGGCCTTGGATGGCAAACCCGTCCGCAAGGTGATTATCGTCCCCAAGAGGATCGTGAATGTTGTCGGCTAGGATCCGCATCGCAGCCCGCTTGCTGGCGGTCGCCGCACTGGCGGCCATGACGGCCGGCTGCTTCCACCCGATGTATGCCGAGCACACCGACGGCACCCCCGGTCTGCGCGAGAAGCTGATGGGGGTCGATCTACCCCCGATCGCCAAAGCCAATGCCTCACGCGAGGCCCGGGTCGGCGTCGAGGTCCGCAACGCGCTGGCCTTCAAGCTCTATGGCAGCGCCACTGGCATGCCGCCAACCCACCGCCTCGAGATCCGCTTCGCAAGCAGCAAGACGTCGCTGATCGTCGATCCCAACACCGGCCTGCCCAGCAGCGAAAACTACGGCCTCGACGCCCAGTACAATCTGATCGAGGTCGTCAGCGGCAAGTCGGTGATGACAGGCACCACGTTCTCCCGCGTGTCCTACGACATGCCCGGCTCCTATCAGCGTTTCAGCCGCAACCGCGCGGTACGTGATGCCGAGGATCGTGCTGCCAACGAGATCGCCGAGAACATCACGACTCGACTCGCCTCGTTCTTCACCGCGGGCACTTAATTCATCCCGTCACCCCGGTTCGCCCGGAATGACGAGTCCCAGGCAACATGGTCGCGCTGCGCGGAAAAGAGATCGACGCCTTTCTCGCCCGCCCCGATGCGGGCCGTCCGATCATCCTGCTCTATGGTCCCGACGCCGGCCTGGTCCGCGAACGCGCGGATGCGCTGATCGCCTCGTCCGTCGACGATCCCAATGATCCCTTCTCGCTGGTCAAGGTCGATGGCGACGAGCTCTCCGCCGAGCCGTCGCGCCTCGTCGACGAGGCCATGACGGTGCCGCTGTTCGGCGGCCGCCGCGCCATCCGCGTGCGCGCCGGCTCGCGCAGCTTTGCCAGTGCTATCGACACGCTGGCGGAAATGGGCGTCAGGGATTGCCGCATCGTGATCGAGGCCGGCGAGCTGCGTCCGGAATCGCCACTGCGCAAGGCCTGCGAACGCGCCAAGACGGCCGTCGCGATCGCCTGCTATCCCGATACCGAGCGCGATCTCGCCAAGCTCATGGAAGACGAGCTCCGCATCGCCAATTTGCGCATCGCGCAAGATGCCCGCGCGGCGCTGATGTCGTTCCTCGGCGGCGATCGCCAGGCCTCCCGCAACGAGCTGCGCAAGCTCACGCTCTATGCCCATGGCAAGGGCGAGATCACGCTGGATGACGTGATGGCTGTCGTCGCCGATGCGTCGGAACTGAAACTCGATCCGATCGTCGATGGCGCCTTCGCCGGCCGGCCCGAGATCGTCGAGAACGAGTTTGCCAAAGCCATGATCGCCGGCACCTACCCCGGCGTGATCATCTCCGCGGCGCAGCGTCAGGCGGCGTGGCTGCACAAATCGGCGCTCGCAATCGCCGACGGCACGCCCGCATCCGCGGTGCTCGACAGCGGCTATCCGCGCCTGCATTTTTCGCGGAAGCCCGCGGTCGAAACCGCATTGCGCAATTTCAGCGTGGCGCGGCTCGCCGTCATCATCGAGCAGCTCGCGACCGCCGCGCTCGATACCCGCAAGCAATCCACCCTCGCCGCCGCCATCGCCCAGCGCACGCTGATGGCGATCGCCGCAAACGCGAAGCGGCGGAGCTGAGCTTCCCGCACTGTCCCCTCGTCATTGCGAGGAGCCCTTGCGACGAAGCAATCCAGAATCTCTCCGCGGAAAGATTCTGGATTGCTTCGCTGCGCTCGCAATGACGTGTGGATCGGCATGAGGTCCTGGCTTTCGCCAGGACGACACCAAGCGGCTACAGGGCGCCCTTCGCCAGCCGCCGCATCACCTCGTCGAGCTGATCGAGGTTGCGGTAGTTGATCTGGACCGAGCCGCCGGGGTCGCGGTGGCTCACCGTGACCTTGAGCCCGAGCGCGTCGCTGACGCGCTTTTCGAGGTCGACCGTGTCAGGGTCCTTTTCCTTCGCCCCCGTGCGCGCCTTCTGCGGCTTGCGCTCCGGCACGCCCTCTTCATGCGCCAACGCCTCGGCCTGGCGGACGTTGAGGCCCTCCTCGACGATGCGCTTGGCGGCAGCGAGCGGATCAGGCACGCCGATCAGCGCGCGGGCATGACCCGCGGTCAGCTCGCCGGTCGTGATCAGGGTTTGCACCTCGGCGGGAAGCTTCGTCAGCCGCATCATGTTGGCGATGTGGCTGCGGCTCTTGCCGACGACTTTGGCGATGTCGTCCTGGCTGCGTTTGAACTCGTTGGCGAGCGCGTGATACCCAAGCGCCTCTTCCATCGGGTTGAGGTCTTCGCGTTGCACGTTCTCGACGATCGCGAACTCCAGCGCATCGCTGTCGCTGATGTCGACGGGGACGATCGGCACTTCGTGCAGGCCGGCCATTTGCGAGGCGCGCCAGCGCCGTTCGCCGGCGATGATCTCGAAGCGGTCCTGCGCACCCTTCACCGGGCGCACCACGATCGGCTGGATCACGCCATGCTGCCTGATCGAATCGCTGAGCTCCCTGAGCTCGCTCTCCGAAAAGGTGCGGCGCGGGTTGCGCGGATTGGGCTTGATGAACTCGATCGGCACCTTGCGTTGCGCGCGCGGCCGATCGACATGCTGAGCCTCGCCGCCGACGTCACCGATCAGACTCGCAAGACCCCGGCCCAGTCGCGAACGCGCTTCGTCGGCCATCGCCAGCTCCCTTGGATTCACGCTGCACTCCAGAACTGAATTGTCGAAACTCGTAACTCGTAGCATCAACGCCGCTTCAATGCGTCGTCCGCAGCTCGCGCTCGCGCTGGATCACTTCGGTGGCGAGCCGCAGATAAGCTTCGCTGCCGACGCATTTGAGATCGTAGACGAGCACCGGCTTGCCGTAGGACGGCGCCTCCGAGATGCGCACGTTGCGCGGGATCATGGTCTTGTAGACCTTCTCGCCCATGAACTGCCGGACGTCGGCAACGACCTGGTTCGAGAGATTGTTGCGCGAGTCGAACATGGTCAGCACGATGCCGTGGATCGACAGGCTCGGATTGAGCGTCGAGCGCACCTGCTCCACCGTCTGCAGCAATTGCGACAGACCTTCGAGCGCGAAGAACTCGCACTGGAGCGGCACCAGGATTGCGTCGGAAGCCGCCATCGCGTTCACGGTGATCAAGTTGAGCGAGGGCGGACAGTCGATCAGCACGTAAGTGTAATCGGCGTCGGGCGAGACGTTGTTGTTGAGCGCGCTGATCGCATCGCGCAGCTTGTACGCACGACCCGGCGTGGTGCCGAGCTCGAGCTCAAGGCCGGAGAGATCCATGGTCGAGGGCGCGATATGCAGCCGCGGCACTGCCGTCGACACCACCGCTTCCCGCAGGCTCGCCTCGCCGATCAGAACGTCATAGGTCGAGCAGGAGCGGTTGCGGCGATCGATGCCGAGTCCGGTCGAGGCATTGCCCTGCGGATCGAGATCGACGATCAGGACGCGCTCGCCGATCGCAGCGAGCGCCGTGCCGAGATTGATCGCCGTGGTTGTTTTTCCCACGCCGCCCTTCTGATTCGCCAGCGCCAGGATGCGCGGATGGCCCTGCGGGACGGCGGCGGTCTGTTCTTGCTGCGGTTCGTCAATCACGCTCATCGCAAATTCCCCCACTCGGCCCCTGACGCCTCACCCGCGCCGTTCGACGGAAGCCAGCTCGACGATCCAACCGTCGCCTGTACGGCTGTGGTGGAGCTGCGGCTGAATATTCCAATATTTAGTGGCTTCGGTCAATTCAGACTCTACATCTTGACCCTTGAGAAACAACGCCTTTGCGCCCCGGCGCATCAGCGGCTCCGCAAAGCCGATGAGTTGATGTAGCGGAGCCAGCGCACGCGCGGTGACGCAATCGACCGGGCCGGTGATTCTATCCACATTATCCCCGATCTCAGCGAGATGTACGACTCCCGGAGATGTCGTGACGCGCACGGCTTCGCGCAGGAAGGCCGCCTTCTTGGCGATTCGCTCGACCAGATGGACGCTCGCCCCGGCCGTCCCGGCCATGGCGCAGGCCAGGACGATCCCGGGAAAGCCGCCACCGCTGCCGAGGTCGGCCCAACGTTTGGCCGATGGGGCGAGAGCGACGAGCTGAAGAGAGTCGGCGATGTGCCGGGTCCAGAGGTACGGCAATGTCGAGGGCGCGACGAGGTTGGTCTTGGCCTGCCACTCCCGCAGCAGTGCGATGTAGCGATCGAGCCGGGCTTCCGTTTCATGTGAAACAGGCGCGAGGTTGAGCGCCGCAACCTTGTCGGCTGCAATGACGACGTCCCACGATCGATCGTTGGCGCTGGCCTTGTCGATCTTTGGCCGGGCAGGCGCCGGTTCGGAGCGAACACCGGCACCCTCACCCGCCGAGGGTTTTCCTGAAGACGATCTGCCGCCGCCCGGCCCGCGCTGTTTCACGTGAAACCTATGCGATTACTTTGGAAGTCTTCCGCGCTTCGCGGCGGAGATAGGCCGCAAGAATGCCGAGCGCGGCAGGCGTCATGCCGTCGATTCGGCCGGCCTGGCCAACGGTGAACGGCCGCGCGTTCTCCAGCTTGGCCCGCACCTCATTGGAGAGACCGGGGACCTGCTGGTAATCGACGTCCGACAACACCATCCCCTCGTCCCGCCTGAAGGCTTCGACGTCCGCGCTCTGGCGCTCCAGATAGACATCGTACTTCGCGTCGATCTCGAGATGGGTGGCAATGACGGGATCAATGCCGGACAGCTCGGGCCAGATCGCACGGACCTGGCTCCAGCCAATATCGGGATAGGCCATCAGTTCGAAAGCCGAGCGCCGCTGGCCGTCCCGGTTCAGGGACAGACCATGCTTGATCGCTTCGTTCGGAGTGATCGTCAGCGACTTCGAGAGCGCTCGTGCCGCATTCAGGGCGTCCATCTTGGCGCGATGATGCACCGTCCGGGCGCTGCCAACGCAGCCCAGAGCGACGCCCTTCTCGGTCAAACGCTGATCGGCATTGTCGGCACGCAGTGTCAGGCGGTACTCGGCCCTGGAGGTGAACATCCGATAGGGTTCGCTGATGCCGCGGGTGACGAGGTCGTCGACCATGACGCCAAGATAGCCATCAGCTCGGTCGAACACTGTCAGCGCGGCGCCGCTCGCAGCCAATGCCGCGTTCAGCCCGGCCACGATGCCCTGGCCGGCAGCTTCCTCGTACCCCGTGGTGCCATTGATCTGGCCGGCCAGGAACAGACCGCGCAGGCGCTTGGTCTGGAGGGTCGGATCGAGCTCACGCGGATCGATGTGGTCGTATTCGATGGCATAGCCCGGCCGGACCATCTTCACCCGCTCCAGGCCGGGAATGGTTGCGAGAATGGCGAGCTGAACGTCCTCCGGCAGCGAGGTCGAGATGCCGTTGGGATAGACAGTGCTGTCGTCGAGCCCTTCCGGCTCCAGGAAGATCTGGTGACCGTCGCGATCGCCGAAGCGAACGATCTTGTCCTCGATCGAGGGGCAATAGCGCGGTCCGGAGCTCTTGATCTGGCCGGAGTACATCGGAGAGCGATGAACATTGGCCCGGATCACCTCATGGGTGGCGGAATTGGTTCGGGTGATTCCGCACTGGATCTGCGGCGTCGTGATCCGCTCGGTCACCATCGAAAACGGCTCCGGAGGCTCGTCCCCCGGCTGCATCTCGACCGCCGACCAGTCGATCGTCGTGCCATCCAGACGCGGCGGAGTGCCCGTCTTGAGCCGTCCAAGGGTGAATCCGGCGCGCTCGAACGAGGTCGAAAGGCCCATCGCAGGCGCCTCGCCGACCCTGCCGGCGGGCCAATTCTTCTCTCCGAGATGGATCAGACCGCGAAGGAAGGTGCCGGTGGTGACGACGACAGCCCCTGCCCGAAGCTCGCGGCCATCTGCCAGGCGCAGGCCGATCACCCGTCCCTCGACCACGATCAGCTCGTCCGCTTCGCCTTCGACCACGGAAAGACCCTCGGTCTCCCGGATCGCCGCCTGCATCGCGGCCGCATAGAGCTTCCGGTCGGCCTGCGCGCGCGGACCACGGACCGCTGGGCCCTTACGGCGATTGAGAACGCGAAACTGAATACCGCCGGCGTCGCCGACCCGGCCCATCAGACCATCGAGCGCGTCGACCTCGCGAACCAGATGGCCCTTGCCGAGACCGCCAATGGCGGGATTGCAGGACATCGCGCCGACCGTGGAGAAGCGGTGCGTCACCAGAGCGGTCGCCGCGCCCATCCGGGCAGAGGCAGAAGCGGCCTCACAGCCGGCATGGCCGCCGCCAATCACAATGACGTCGAAGCTCTCTCGCTCTGTGCGCATGGACGGACTTCTAGCTCAGAGGCGGGGAAGCCGGAAGCGGAAACTGGAAAGGCGGTTGTTTCACGTGAAACGGTGCAAGCGGAGCCCAGATGTTTTTCGCGAAAACAACCCCAGGCACAGTAGAACCGCCCTTGGAAAGATTATCATTTTCAGTGGGAGAAAACGGAGCTCCCGACGCATAAAGTGTCTACTGAAGGGCCGTAACGTCCAGATGCGGCCCGGTCTCGAAGCTCGATGGCAGCGGCATACTCCCATCATCGCGAGCGGAGTGATCCGGGATCTCTCCGCTCACCCGCTCCCTTAGCTGCCACGTTTGCCAGCAAATATGGGTAATGGAGTCACGTTTTACGTGAAACGTCTCGGAACGCGACCGCAGTGTTTCACGTGAAACGAAGAAGTGGAACAAAGGCTAGTTGTACAATGAAGAACTAGGGCTACTTCCCAACGCAGAACTTCTGAAAAATCGCCCCCAGGACGTCCTCGACATCCACCCGACCCAGCAGCCGGCCCAAGGCATAGGCCGCAGCGCGCAGCTCTTCGGCGGCAAGCTCCTCGCCGTCTTCTACAAGCTCCAGACTCCGCCGCAAGCTGTCCGACGCCCGGCGCAGCAAATCCCGCTGCCGGGCCCGGGTCACCAACGCGCCCTCAGTCGTTCCGAAGAAGTCGGCGGCGAATTTCACCATAGCATCGACCAGCGCGGGAATGCCGTCCCCCCGGCTGGCGGCGATTCCGAACTCACCGTACAGGCCGACGTCCTCGACCCCGCCGAGATCGATCTTGTTGCGCACGATCCAGACCGAACCGCCGGAGCGGCTGCCTGCATTGCCGGACTTCCCCAGCAACGGCATTGCGGCCGGATCGACCGCGCGCCCCGCCTCCACCAGCCACAACACGAGGTCGGCGTCTTCGGCTCGGGCTCGCGCCCGGCGAACACCCTCCTGCTCCACCGGATCGTCGGTCTCGCGAATGCCGGCCGTGTCGATCACCGTGACGGGATAGCCATCAAGATCGAGCTGCACCTCGATCACATCGCGTGTCGTGCCGGCATGCGGCGAGACGATCGCGACGTCGCGGCGCGCGAGCTGGTTGATCAGCGTCGACTTGCCGACATTCGGCTCGCCCGCGATCGCAACCACCAGGCCGTCGCGCAAGCGTTCAGCTTGTCCCTGTGCCGCAAGGACTTCTGCGATTTCGTCATGCAGCGCACTGATCGCCTTGACCGCAGGCGCTCTCAACTCGGCGGGCACATCGCCCTCGTCGGAGAAATCGATGCCGGCCTCGATCAAGGCCGAGGCGTCGATGATGCGCTCGCGCCAGTCGCGCGCGCGATTGCCGAGGAGACCCTGCAACTGCCGCAACGCCTGGCGGCGCTGGCGGTCGGTGTCGGCATGAATGAGATCGTCGAGGCCCTCCGCCTCGGTCAGGTCGAGCTTGCCGTTCTCGAAGGCGCGCCGGGTGAATTCGCCCGGTTCGGCAGCTCGCATATTCGGAATTACGGAAATTGCGGTAAACAGTGCGGCCAGCACCGCGCGGCCGCCATGGACGTGAAATTCGGCGACGTCCTCGCCGGTCGCGCTGCCGGGCCCCGGAAACCACAACACCACCGAATCGTCGATCGGCTGGCCCACGCCGTCATGAAGGAGCCGGCGGCTGGCCTGCCTCGGCGCCGGCAGCTTGCCCGCCAGCGTCGTCAGCACCAGGCTGGCGCCTGGCCCGGAGACACGCACCGCCGCAAGCGCACTTGGCGGACGGCCAGACGACAGTGCAAAGATGGTGTGGTCTCGCGGATACATAGCCTATTTGTCCGGCTGAAAGGGAAAAGGCAAACATCCGTTTCGGCTGACAAATCGAGCGATTATGCTGCTTGGATTCTCGCAGCAAAACCAATAGTGCGATGCAATAAATTCGCGAGCGTCTACTGCAAGAACCACTTGCAACGGAATGAGCGGCATCCCTCGATCCGCTATTCATAAATTATATCAACATCTTAGACGACGCCTACTCCAGACGACAACGCCCCGCCATGCTGCAGCTCGCTGCAACAAAGTCGCACAAAGAAAAAGGGCGCCCGAAGGCGCCCTTTGGATCATGTTGCACTGCAATCAGGTGTTCATCGAATCGAAGAACTCGGAATTGCTCTTGGTCGAGCGCAGCTTGTCGAGCAGGAAGTCGATGCCGTCCATCGTCCCCATCGGATTCAGGATGCGGCGGAGTACGTACATCTTCTTCAAGACCACCGGATCGGTGATCAGCTCTTCCTTACGGGTGCCGGAGCGCGAAATGTCGATCGCCGGGAAGGTCCGCTTGTCCGACACCTTGCGATCGAGGATCAGCTCGGAGTTGCCGGTGCCCTTGAACTCTTCGAAGATGACTTCGTCCATACGGCTGCCGGTATCAACCAGCGCAGTCGCGATGATCGTCAGCGAGCCGCCCTCTTCGATGTTGCGGGCGGCGCCGAAGAACCGCTTCGGCCGCTGCAGCGCGTTGGCATCGACACCGCCGGTCAGCACCTTGCCCGATGACGGCACCACGGTGTTGTAGGCGCGGCCGAGGCGCGTGATGGAGTCCAGCAGGATCACGACGTCGCGGCCATGCTCAACCAGACGCTTGGCCTTCTCGATCACCATCTCGGCGACCTGGACATGGCGCACCGCCGGCTCGTCGAAGGTCGAGGAGACGACCTCGCCCTTCACCGAGCGCTGCATGTCCGTGACTTCTTCCGGACGTTCGTCGATCAGGAGCACGATCAGATAGCACTCGGGATGATTATGCGCGATCGAGTGCGCGATGTTCTGCATCAGCACGGTCTTGCCCGTGCGCGGCGGCGCGACGATCAGCGCGCGCTGACCCTTGCCGATCGGCGCAACGATGTCGATCACCCTTGCAGACAGGTCTTTCCGCGTGGGGTCGTCGATTTCCATGCGGAAGCGCTGATTCGGAAACAGCGGCGTGAGGTTGTCGAAATTGACCTTGTGCTTGGCCTTTTCCGGGTCCTCGAAATTGAGCGTGTTGACCTTCAGCAGCGCGAAATAGCGCTCGCCCTCCTTCGGGCTGCGGATGTGGCCTTCGATAGTGTCGCCGGTGCGCAGGCCAAAACGGCGGATCTGCGAGGGCGAAACGTAGATGTCATCCGGGCCCGGCAGATAATTCGCATCGGGCGAGCGGAGGAAGCCGAAGCCGTCGGAGAGAACCTCGACGACGCCTTCGCCGACGATGTCGGTCTCGGCGAGCGCAAGCTGCTTGAGGATGGCGAACAGCAGCTCCTGCTTGCGCATGGTGCTGGCATTCTCGACCCCATTCTCTTCCGCGAACGAGACGAGCTCGGCCGGCGTCTTCGACTTGAGGTCCTGGAGTTTGATTTCCCGCATTGGGGTGGTCCTGTGGGGTAACCTGGGAGGGGGGTGCGAGGAGGCTCTGAAATGCGGACGCGAAAAGGTAAGGTCCGCAGGTCTGGCAAGGAGAGCGCCGGTGAGGCTTCAAACCTGATGGGGTGTCCGGCCTCTGGAAAGCTCAGACACGACCACATCCGCCTGCGTTGGGTGGGATATCGCTAATATAGAAAATCGCCTCACACTCCGCAAGCAGAAGCACTGAGCGATTGTTCGCGACCGCTGCCTAGAACGGCTTCACGATCACCATGATGACGATCAGAATCATCAAGGCAGTTGGTACCTCGTTGATAATCCGATAGAATTTCTGGCTCCGGGGGCGCCGGTCCGCCGCGAAATCCTTCAGCCAGCGCGAAAAAAAGCCGTGGACCGCGGACATCGCCAGGACCAGTGCCAGTTTTACGTGCAGCCAGCCGAAAGTGAACCAGTGTCCAGCCCAGGCGAGGTAGAGCCCGGCGAGCCAGGTCACGATCATAGCGGGGTTGATGATCGCCTTGAACAGCCGCCGTTCCATGATCTTGAACGTTTCCGACTGCTGCGAGCCGACTTCAGCCTCGCAATGATAAACGAACAGCCGTGGCAAATAGAGCATGCCCGCCATCCAGGAAATGACGGCGATCACATGCAGCGCCTTGATCCAGAGGTAGACGTCTTCAAACATGTCTGGGGGTCCGGATTCCTGCCCAGCCGAGGGGAAACGTTGGGGATAGTAAGAACTCGTTAAGGTCTTGCCTGCACACATATCCGTCCGTAGCGCCCTTCTCCAATAAGAATCTTAGATTCTTAAGGTTTGAGTCTATGTGACGGTGAATTGGACTCACACATCTCCGTCCGCCCGTTCACACGCGCTTGTTCACATCCATCAACATATCCTCTGACAGCTCCGGCCGCTTTCGATAAGTCGGTCAGCTTCAAAGGCTTGCGCGTTTCTGTCGGCAGCTTATCAAGAGGGTTATCGACGCAATCCCGTTTCCCTTTCGGGAGGGCGTCGAAGTTGTTCTCAGGGGCAGCGGTGTGAAGAAAATCCGCCGTTGTCCCGCCCCCGGTGTCGCACATCCCTTTCCGGGAGGTTAAGCTCCACAGAAATCCACAAACCACACCGACTCCATACAAAGGGCTTTTGTGCCGACTTCGAACAATTATTTCCATCTGCACCTCGTCTCCGACTCCACCGGTGAGACGCTGATCACGGTCGCGCGCGCCGTTGCCGCCCAGTACGCCAACGTGACCCCGGTCGAGCACGTCTATCCGCTGGTGCGCAGCCAGAAACAGCTCGATCGCGTGCTCGACGAGATCGAGGAAGCGCCGGGAATCGTGCTGTTCACGCTGCTCGAGAAGGATCTGGTTTCGAGGCTCGAGGATAAGTGCAAGGGGATCAATGTTCCGAGCCTGTCGATCATCGGGCCGGTGATGCAGTTGTTCGAGGCCTATCTCGGAGCTGCCACGACCGGCCGGGTCGGCGCCCAGCACGTGCTCAATGCCGAATACTTCAAGCGTATCGACGCGTTGAACTACACGATGATCCACGATGACGGCCAGCATGTCGAAGGGCTCGACGACGCGGACGTGGTGCTCGTCGGCGTTTCCCGCACCTCCAAGACCCCGACGTCGATCTACCTTGCCAACCGAGGCATCCGCACTGCCAACGTGCCGCTGGTTCCAGGCATTCCGGTGCCCTCGCAACTGGAGACGTTGACGCGACCGCTGGTGGTGAGCTTGCATGCGACGCCGGAACGATTGATCCAGGTGCGCACGAACCGCCTGCTCTCCATGGGGGCCGATTCCAGCAGCGACACTTATACCGACAAGCAATCGGTCGCCGAGGAGGTCGCATTTGCCCGCAAGCTGAGCGCCAAGCACGATTGGCCGCTGCTCGACGTCACGCGGCGCTCGATCGAGGAAACCGCCGCGGCGATCATGAAACTTTACAGCGATCGTCAGCGTAACCGGCCTTCTGAATAGCTTTGGGATAGTTTCGCGATGGGTCTCTGGCTCGGCAAATCTTCGTTGATCCTGGCCTCGCAGAGCAGCGCGAGAAAGATGCTCCTGGCGAATGCCGGGCTCGAGTTCAAGGCGATCACGGCTGATATCGACGAGCGCGGCATCCAGGCCGCCTCCGGGCTTTCTGGTCCGCGCGAGATTGCCCTGCTGCTGGCGCGCGAAAAAGCCAAGGCAGTCTCGGCCCATCACGTTGGAAGCACCGTCATTGGTGCTGATCAAACGCTGGCGCTTGGCGATCGCCTCTTCAACAAGCCAGCGGGCCGCGCCCAGGCGCTGGCGCAGCTGCGCGATCTCTCCGGCCATAGCCATGAGCTGAATTCCGCCGTGGCGATCGCACGCGATGGCGAGATCATCTTCGAGGACGTCTCGGTTGCCTGCCTCACGATGCGGCAGATGACCGAGGCCGAGCTTTCGGCCTATCTCGACATCGCCGGCGGCGCCGTCAGCACCAGCGTCGGCGGCTATCAGCTCGAAAGCCTGGGGATCCATTTGTTCGAGCGTATCGAGGGCGACCACTTCACCATTCTCGGCTTGCCGCTGCTGCCGCTGCTTGCGTTCCTGCGGCGCGAGCGGCTAGTTGCGGTGTGACTGGCAGATATGGTTGGGCGCTGATGCGGATCCTGGGACTGACCGGCTCGATCGGGATGGGCAAATCCACCACCGCGAAATTGTTCGCGGAGGCTGGCGTGCCTGTCTACGATGCCGATGCGGCCGTCCATCAGCTCTATGAGGGCGAGGCCGCACCCGCGATCGAGGCCGCCTTCCCCGGCACTACCGCGAACGGCAAGGTTGATCGGCCAAAACTCTCGGCGCGTGTGGTGCACGATCCTGCGGCCATCAAGCAGCTCGAGCAGATCGTCCATCCGATGCTCGGCGCTTCCCGGAAAAAGTTCTTCGCCGACGCCGAAGCCGCCAACGCGCCGGTCGTGGTGCTGGACATACCGCTGCTGTTCGAGACGGGTGGCGAGACGCGGGTCGATGCCGTAGTCGTCGTCACCACGTCTCCGGAACTGCAGCGCGAGCGGGTGCTGGCGCGCGGCACGATGGACGAGGCCAAGCTCGACGCCATCATCGCCAAGCAGACACCCGATGCGGAAAAGCGCAGGCGTGCCGATTTCGTGGTGGATACATCCCACGGACTCGAACCGGTGCGCGCCCAAATCGCGCACATCCTCGCCGACGTCGTTAAGATGCCGCAGCGGCGCGCCTGATTCGCCGCCTGACACGGCTTCCCAGATCATGCGCGAAATCGTTCTCGACACAGAAACCACCGGCCTTGACCCGTTGCGGGGAGATCGCCTGGTCGAAATCGGCTGCGTCGAGATGCTCAATCGCATGCCGACGGGGCAGAGTTTCCACGTCTACATCAATCCCGAAAGGGACATGCCGGCAGAAGCCTTTGCGGTGCACGGGCTGTCGGCCGAATTCCTGGCGACGAAGCAGCTGTTTCACGAGGTCGTCGACGATTTTCTGGAGTTCATCGGCGACGCGCCGCTGGTGATCCACAATGCCTCGTTCGACATCAGCTTCATCAATGCCGAGCTCGACCGGATCAAGCGCCCGGCGATCCCGCGCGAGCGGCTGGTCGATACGCTGCTGCTGGCTCGGCGCAAGCATCCCGGCGTGTCGAACCGGCTCGACGATCTCTGCTCACGCTATGCGATCGACAATTCACGCCGCACCAAGCACGGCGCATTGCTCGACGCCGAGCTGCTTGCGGAAGTCTATGTGGATCTGGTCGGGGCGCGGCAGTCGCAGCTGCTGCTTGCTTCGGAATCCGAAGAGACTCGCGCCAATGGGGCTGCCGATGCGCCTCGGCGGCAACGGCCGGCGCCGCTCACCCCGCGCATTTCGGACGCCGAGCGCGAGGCCCACCGGGCCTTCATCGCAACGCTCGGCGACAAGGCGATCTGGAACGAGTTCTTGCCCGCTCCAGCCGCCCCTTTGGCTGGTTAAGCCTGGCCGCTCGGCTGAGCGGCCATTTGCCGCTCCATGTTCTGGCGATAGAGGCCGACGAAGTCGACCGGATCCAGCATCAAAGGCGGGAACCCGCCGTCGCGCACGGCAGTGGCGATGATCTCACGGGCAAACGGGAACAGCAGGCGCGGGCATTCGATCATGACCAGCGGATGCAAATTGTCCTTCGGCACGTTGGAGATGCGGAAGACGCCGGCATAAGCGAGCTCGAACGAGAACATGATCTTGCCGGCGGTCTCGGCCTTGCCCTCGACCGACAGCGTCACCTCGAACTCCTGTTCGCTGAGATTGTTGGCGCTGACATTGATCTGGATGTTGATCTGGGGCGGCTGGCTCTGCTGCTGGAGCGAGCTGGGCGCATTCGGATTTTCGAACGAGAGGTCCTTGGTATATTGCGCCAGGACGTTGAGCTGGGGAGCCTGGGCCGCCTCGGGAGGGGTGCCGTTACCGTTGGTCATAAGAGTGTCTCCTTACCCGATTGGGCTGAATTTCGCGGCGGTTGGCTAACATAGGGCTACCTCGTTCCACAAGGACGAACGGTCCCGGATGGGGAATTCCGGCCACGCCCACAACTGTGGCGTTCACCCCGGCGATCCAGCGCAACTGCGCCTTAAACGATTGAAGATGCGCGATTTCCGGGCAGGATCGGGTTTCCCCTTAAGCATAAAACGCGCTACACTCGGTGCTGTGCCAAAAGGCGCCATTGGCCGGGCAAGATTTCGTGCCTACATCCCACGGACCTGACGCGCGGACCCAAAATGGTGATGTAGACTTGCCGTTCCGGTATGGAACGGTCTACTGGCCGGATCGATTTTCCCGGCACGATCCTTTCGAGACGGCCCCTTCTACAGACGACCAGAAAGCGAATACGACGTGGACATCTACACCATCATCTTCCTGGCGCTGGCGGTCTTCATCTTTCTGAGGCTGCGCAGCGTGCTGGGGCAGCGCACGGGCAACGAGCGGCCGCCGTTCGACCGCAACGCGCTCCAGGGCGCCCAGGACAAGAACGTCGTCACCATGCCGGGCAAGGTCATCGACCAGGCTCCCTTGGCGCCGACGGCCGAGCCGACCCCGCCCTCCGACCGTTGGAAGGGCCTGACCGAGCCGGGCACCGTGCTCGCCCAGGGTCTCGACGCCATCGTCGAAAAGGATTCCACCTTCGATCCGCGGCATTTCATCTCCGGCGCCCGCGGCGCCTATGAGATGATCGTGCTGGCCTTTGCCAATGGCGACCGCCGCGCGCTGCGCGACCTGCTGTCGTCGGAGGTCTATGAAAGCTTCGATGCCGCGATCAAGGAGCGCGAGAAGAACGAGCAGAAGACCGAGACGCGTTTTGTCTCGATCGACAAGGCCGAGCTCGTCGGCGCCGAACTGCGCGACCGCACCGCCCAGCTCACGATCCGCTTCGTCTCGCAGATGATCTCGGCCACCCGGGACAAGGCCGGCAACATCGTCGACGGAAGCGCCGACACGGTCGCCGACATCACCGACATCTGGACTTTCGCCCGCGACATCACTTCTCGCGATCCGAACTGGAAGCTGGTTGGCACCGGAAGCGCGAATTAAGGTTTTCCTGAAGACCAGCGCGACGGCGCTTTGCGCAGGTGCCGTCGCGCTGTCGTCGTTTTCACTCGGCGCTGAGGCGGCGCGGCGCCACTATCGCAGCCATCACCATCATCTCCCGGAATTGCCTGCCGCGCCGCCGCGCGCCTTGCCATATCCGCAGCTTCCCCTGCCGCTCGAAATTCCCGGCGCCCAATATCTGCCGCTGGCCTGGGCCGACGTGAAGGGCTGGGGCGACGACAATCATCTCGCCGCCTACAAGACCTTTCGCGCGAGCTGCCGTCCGATCAACGCGCAGACCGGCGCTCCCGAACCGAAGGCTTTGGGCGCCTCGCTGGGCGAACCCTGCCGGGTCGCCAAATCGCTCGAGCTTACCGACGACGCTCGGGCCAAAACCTTCTTCGAGGAGAATTTTGCGCCGCTGCGGATCTCGCGCCTCGGCGAGCCCGATGGTTTCGTCACCGGCTATTACGAACCGGTGCTGGAGGGATCGCGCACGCAGACCGACGTCTACAATGTCCCGGTCTATCGCCGCCCCTCGAATCTCTTTGTGCGCGGTTACAAGCAGGATTCGGTCAGCCTGCCCAACAAGGGCCCGGTCTATCGCAAGATCGGCCGCCGCAAGCTCGTGCCTTATTACGACCGCGCCGAGATCGAGGACGGCAAGATCGCCGGCCGCGGACTCGAGATTGCCTGGCTGAAGGACCCGACCGATCTGCTGTTCGCCCAGATCCAGGGTTCGGCGCGGATCAAGTTCGACGACGGCGGCACGGTCCGGCTCAACTACGACGCCTATAACGGCTATCCCTATACGGCGGTCGGTCGCATCCTGATCGAGCGCGGCATCATTCCAAAGGAAGAGATGTCGATGCAGAAGATCAGGGAGTGGATGGCGCAGACCCCTGACGGTGCCAAGGAGCTGCGCCGCCAGAACCGCTCCTACATCTTCTTTCGCGAGGTCAATCTATCCGACAAGGAGGAGGCGGTCGGCGCGCAAGGCATTCCGTTGACGGCCGGCCGCTCGATCGCGGTCGACAAATCGCTCCACGTCTACGGCACCCCGTTTTTCATCGAAGGCGAGCTGCCGATCGATTCCGAACGCGCGAAGACGCCGTTCCATCGCTTGATGATCGCGCAGGACACGGGCTCGGCCATCATCGGTCCGGCGCGCGCCGATCTCTATTTCGGCGCGGGTCAGGATGCCGGCCGGGTCTCCGGACGGCTGCGCCATGCCATGCATTTCGTGATGCTGGTGCCGAAGAGCCTCGATCCCACAACGCGCGGCGCGCGGCTCCCGGTGCCGGACCCGCGGCCCTCGGAGAAGATCGCAAAGCTGTTTCCGCAAACGGAGCCTGCGAAGGACAAGCCGCCTGCCGAGCTGCAAAGCAAGAGCGAGACGGTCGCTGTCGCCGGTCCAGTCCCGCTGCCGGTGCCGCGTCCCGTGATCGAGCCAGTTCAGGAGCCGCGGCGGCCGGTGAAAAATCGCTCCCATCGGCAACAATGAAGCGATCGTCCCGTCCGCCCGTGCTGGAGCCTCGTCCCTCGCCGCGCCGTCGCGCGCTGAGTGAGGAAGAGCGCGCGCTGTGGGATACGGTCGCAAAGCAGGTCAAGCCGCTGAGAAAGCATCGTGCGGCGAAGGCGCAAGCTGCACCACGCACCGAGTCTTCGCCTGCAGCGCCCGCCCCCCGGATTGCGCCGTCGCCACGTCCGATTGCCGCTGCCCCGGCACCGCGCGCAGCGAAGCCGGCGGTGCCGCCGCTGGCGCCGCTCGGCAAGCGCGAGCGCACAAAGCTGTCGCGCGGGCGCAGCGAGATCGAGGCGCGGCTCGATCTGCACGGCATGACCCAGATGCGTGCCCACCGCGCGCTGAGCGGCTTCCTGCACCGCGCCCATCATGACGGCCTGACCTTCGTGCTGGTCATCACCGGCAAGGGCCGAAGCGGCGGCGAAAGCGGCGTGCTGCGCCGTCAGGTGCCGGAATGGCTGAGCCTGCCGGAATTCCGGGCCTTCGTCGTCGGATTCGAAGAGGCCGGTATCGGCCATGGCGGCGAGGGCGCGCTCTACGTGCGGATCAGGCGGGCGAGATATTAGAACGGCCGCACGATTCCGACGCGCGGGATCAATGTGACAATCAGGCCGAAGATATTTGTCGTCTGATCTTCCGCCGAAATCAGCGGCGTCTCGCGTGCGGCGGGCAGCATCTTCACCGCGTGCAGGATCAGGAACATGCAGACTGCCCAGTTCGAGATCCAGCGCGAATAGTCGAATACCATCGCGAACATCACGACATAGGCGAGGCTGACGCCGATCAGCGCCGCAATGACGAGGCGGCGATGCGTGTCGCTTGCGAGCGCGCCGATCAAATTCGCAAAATAGCGCCACAGCGGTGTGTGCAGCCAGATCAGCAGCGCGAACACGGGCACGCCGAGGATGTTGTGCGGCAGGCGGCCCCAGGTGTCGGAAATCTCCTTCGCCAACGGCTGATACCAGATGTAGGCAAACTGCAGCAGGTCGGTCCGCGACGGATCGGCCATCCGGCTCTTCAGATCGGCGACGAAATCCGCCTCCGGGACCGGCATCGTTCCCCAAAACTGCGCGGCGAAGAACAGCGCGGAGACGGCCAGCAGGGCCATGATGCCGAACGCGACATTGGTGCGATCGCAGCCATGCGCTAGATAATGCCTGATCACGACGATGGTGATGATGGTCGGCACATACATCAAGAGATGGATGTGGTGGATCAGGACGAGAACGATCGAGAACAGCGCAGCCAGCGCCACGAACAGCAGCGAGCCGGCCGGCACCAGCAGCAGGACGATCG
The DNA here is from genome assembly GCF_023073155.1 of Bradyrhizobium sp. 45. Taxonomy (NCBI): domain Bacteria; kingdom Pseudomonadati; phylum Pseudomonadota; class Alphaproteobacteria; order Hyphomicrobiales; family Nitrobacteraceae; genus Bradyrhizobium; species Bradyrhizobium sp. 45. The sequence goes on from NZ_JADPIX010000006.1 coordinate 125,996, forward strand.
CCAGCGCGCAGCCATAGATGTCGAAATGGCCGAGCGTGTGCATGAAGTTCTTGAGGAAGAACGGCGAGCCCGCGATGAAGACGAACGTCGGCAATGTCTTCGCGGTGAAGCCGAACGTTGTCTGGAATAGTCTTGCGTACAGCCCGAGCGTCACCAGCCATGTAGCGCCGCCGAGCGCGAACACCAGCCATAGCGGCACCTTGTCGGTGAACAGCGCGACGATCGTCCCGATCAGCGCGCGCTTGATGAAGCCAAAATGGTAATCGACGAGGAGGTGGATGTAGGGGACGTAAGGCGGCAGCTGGATCTTGTGAACGAAGACGCCAACGATGATTGCCGCGTTGATCGCGAGCAGCAGGCGCCAGGGGTTTTGCAGGAAGCGTGCGGTCACGCCGCATCCATAGCGCGACCGTCCGGAATTACAAAATGAACCGGCTCAAATCCGCGTTCTTGGCGAGGTCGCCGACGTGCTTCTGCACGAAATCGGCGTCGACCCTGACGGTCTCGCCGCTGCGATCTGGGGCGGTGAAGGAGATCTCGTCCAGCACCCGCTCCATCACGGTCTGCAGCCGCCGCGCGCCGATGTTCTCGACGGTGGAATTCACGGCCACCGCGACGTCCGCAAGCGCGTCGATGGCGTTGTCGGTGATGTCGAGCGTGACGCCTTCGGTCTGCATCAGCGCGACATATTGCTTGATCAGCGAAGCCTCCGGCTCGGTCAGGATGCGGCGCATGTCGTCACGGGTCAGCGCCTGCAGCTCGACGCGGATCGGCAGGCGGCCCTGCAATTCCGGCAGCAAATCGGACGGTTTTGCGACGTGGAAGGCGCCTGAGGCAATGAACAGGATGTGGTCGGTCTTCACCGCGCCGTGCTTGGTCGAGACGGTGGTGCCCTCGATCAGCGGCAGCAGGTCGCGCTGCACGCCCTCGCGCGAGACGTCGCCGCCGGCGCGGCCTTCGCGGGCGCAGATCTTGTCGATCTCGTCCAGGAACACGATGCCGTTGTTCTCGACCGCACTGATCGCCTCCATCGTCAACTGATCGCTGTCGAGCAGCTTGTCGGATTCCTCGTTGATGAGGATCTCGTGCGAGCTCTCCACCGTCAGCCGCCGCGTCTTGCTGCGTCCGCCGAGCTTGCCGAAGATGTCGCCGATCGAAACCGCGCCCATCTGCGCGCCAGGCATGCCCGGGATCTCGAACATCGGAAAGCCGCTGCCGCCGCCTTGCGTCTCGATCTCGATTTCCTTGTCGTTGAGCTCGCCCGCGCGCAGCTTCTTGCGGAAGGAGTCCCGCGTCGCGGCGCTGGAATTGGCGCCGACCAGGGCATCAAGTACGCGCTCCTCAGCGGCGAGCTGCGCACGTGCCTGCACGTCTTTGCGCTTGCGCTCGCGGACCTGAGAAATCGCGACCTCGACGAGATCGCGCACGATCTGCTCGACGTCGCGGCCGACATAGCCGACCTCGGTGAATTTCGTCGCCTCGACCTTCAGGAACGGCGCGTTGGCAAGCTTGGCGAGCCGCCGCGCGATCTCGGTCTTGCCGACCCCGGTCGGGCCGATCATCAGGATGTTCTTCGGCAGCACCTCTTCGCGCAAGGAGCCTTCGAGCTGCTGCCGCCGCCAGCGGTTGCGCAGCGCGATCGAGACGGCGCGCTTGGCATCGGCCTGGCCGACGATGAAACGGTCGAGTTCGGAAACGATTTCGCGGGGGGAGAAGTCTGTCATGGGACCTTAGCTAGGATCAGATGCGGGGCGGGACAAGCCGCTTTTTTTGGCCGTCAGATGATCGGCGGACCCGATTGCCATAGTTTCACGGCCTCGATCGGATGGATCAGCATCAGGATATTGAGCGTCAGATTGTCGCGAATATGCAGCGCCAGCATGATTTCGAAGGCGAGCCCAAGCAGGATGGTCACTGATACAGGCAGCAGGCGCGCTACGAGGAAGCCCAGCATCATGGACAAATTGTCAGAGATCGAATTGACGATGCTGTCGCCGAAATAATCCAGCGAGATCGTGCCGGCGCGGTAGCGTTCGATGATGAAGGGCGAGTTCTCGACGATCTCCCAGGCACCTTCGATCAGAATGGCGATGATCAGGCGGGCGGGCCAGGACAGAGACACGAACGGCAGCCGCGCGAACAGCAGCCAGGTCAGCCCGTAAAACAGGAAGCCGTGCAGGATGTGCGAGAAGGTGTACCAGTCGGCGATGTGCTGCGAATTCTCCGAGCTGTTCACCACGCCATGCCACAGCTTGACATAGCCGCAGGTGCAGATCGGCACCCGGCCCATCGCAAGCAGGATCGAGGCCTGCATCGCCAGCAGCAGCAGCGCGATGCCGACCCAGGCGAGCGGCGGAAACGCGGCCTTGCTCTCATGCGTGGTTGCCAGCGTCATGGCTCGCGCACCATCAGGAGTGCGGGCCCGTCGGGCGTCTCGACCATGCGGTCGCGGACAAAGCCGGCCTTCTCATAGGCGCGCACGGCGCGCGCGTTGAGCGGATCAGGATCAGTGACGATGCGCGGCAGGCCCTGCCGCAACTGCGCGTCGGCGAATTGCCGGATGAATGCCGAACCGTGCCCGCGCGCGATCATGTCGCTTTCGCCGATGAACTGATCGATGCCACGGGTGGCCTCCGGTTGCGGCCCAACACCCGTATTCCAGGCGGTCAGGCGGTAGCATTGAAGATAGCCGAACGGCTTGCCTTCGGCCAACACGATGAACTGGTCCATTGCCGGCTCGCCGAGATCGCCGCTCACGAGCGCGAACTGCTCGTCCGGATCGCCCCACCATTCCCGCACATGCGCTTCGCCCAGCCATCGCCGAATCAGCGGCAGAACGGCCGCGGTCATCGGGCGGAAGGTGTAGGCGAGGGCCATGGCCTACCCGGCCGACAGCGCTTCGATGGTCACATTGCGGTTGGTGTAGACGCAGATATCGGCGGCGATGTCGAGGGAGCGGCGGACGATGGTCTCGGCGTCCTTGTCGGTGTCGAGTAGGGCGCGGGCGGCCGCCAGCGCGTAATTCCCGCCGGAGCCGATCGCCATGACGCCGGCTTCGGGCTCCAACACGTCGCCGGTGCCTGTCAGCACCAGGGAGACGTCCTTGTCGGCGACGATCATCATGGCCTCCAGCCGCCGCAAATAACGGTCGGTGCGCCAGTCCTTGGCGAGCTCGACGGCGGCCCGGGTCAATTGCCCCGGATATTGCTCGAGTTTGGCTTCCAGACGCTCGAACAGCGTGAAGGCGTCGGCGGTGGCGCCGGCAAAGCCGCCGATGACGTCGCCCTTGCCGAGTTTCCGGACCTTCCTGGCGTTGTGCTTGATCACGGTCTGGCCGATCGAGACCTGGCCGTCGCCGCCGACCACCACCTTGCCGCCCTTGCGGACCGTCAAAATCGTGGTGCCGTGCCAGCCCGGCGAGCTGTTTGGGGAGTCCTGCATGAATGATCCTCGTTGACCGGGCTGATTTAGGCGGTCGGGAGCGGGGGCACAACGGGCCGCTCCGGGCCCAATTTGCTCACCATAGGCAGAAGTAGAGGCCCGGCCAGCCGTTGCCGCAGTAGCGAAGGCGTCATTTGGCTGTTAAAAGACCGGCGTTTTCGGCCCGAACTAGGATGGAAGCGTGTTTTGATGCGCACCGCGACGATCAAGCGCAAGACCAAGGAAACCGACATCGAGGTCACCGTGAACCTCGATGGCTCCGGCGTGTCCAATATCGCGACCGGCATCGGCTTTTTCGACCATATGCTCGATCTCCTCGCCCGCCATTCCCGCATTGACCTCACGGTCAAGGCGGTCGGCGATTTGCACATCGATCATCACCATACCACCGAAGACACCGGCATCGCGCTCGGCCAGGCCGTCAAGCAGGCGCTCGGCAACATGGCGGGCATCACCCGCTATGCCGGCGTGCACATGCCCATGGACGAGACGCTGTCACGCGTGGTCATCGACATCTCGGGCCGCCCGGTCCTGGTGTTCAAGGTCGACTTCCCCCGCGACAAGATCGGCGAGTTCGACACCGAATTGGTGCGCGAGTGGTTCCAGGCCTTCGCCATGAACGCCGGCGTGACTCTTCACGTCGAGACCCTATATGGCGATAACAGCCACCATATCGCCGAGTCCTGCTTCAAGGGTCTGGCACGGGCGCTGCGCACCGCCGTCGCGATCGATCCGAAGGCGGTGGGCGAAATCCCGTCCACCAAGGGCTCGCTCGGCGGCTGACATCTTTCGGCCCGCGGCCCGCGCCGTTTGCGGTATCACTGAATTCCTAGGGAACGGGGCATCGCCATGTCCGTCTACACAGTTCATGCTCCCTCCCCCGCAGGATCCGATCTGCGCGCGACCGACAAGTTCGTCTTCGTGCGCGACGGCTTCCATTTCTGGGCGATGATCTTCGGACCGCTCTGGCTGCTGTGGAATCGGCTGTGGCTGGCGCTGATCGGCTGGGTGATCTTCGTTGCCGCCTTCAACGTCGGGCTGTCCAGCCTCGGTGTCGGCCGTTCGTCGATCTTTTTCGCCGACATCATCGTCGCGCTGCTGATGGGATTCGAGGCCTCCAGCCTGCGCCGCTGGACGCTCTCGCGCGGTAAATGGCGACAGCTCGACGTGGTGATTTCCGACGACGAGGACACCGCCGAGCGCCGCTTCTTCGAGCGCTGGAGCCAGAAGCAGCGCGGCATCGTCAACGATCAATGGGCCGTCGATCGCGGTGGCCCGCCGCCGACCCGCAACGTGCCGGGTCAGCAATTCTCCAACCCGCCGCCAATGCCGGCAGGTGGCATCATTGGTTTGTTTCCAGAACCGGGAGGGTCAAGATGAGCGTCGCCATCATCGATTACGGTTCCGGCAATCTGCATTCGGCCGCCAAGGCGTTCGAGCGCGCCGCGCGCGGCATGGACAACCCGCAAAAGGTGTTCGTCACCAGCGATCCAGACCAGGCCTACAGCGCCGACCGTCTGGTACTGCCGGGCGTCGGTGCCTTCGCTGATTGCCGGCGCGGGCTCGATGCCGTCAACGGCATGGTCGAGGCGATCACCGAAGCGGTGCGCGTCAAGGCGCGGCCGATGTTCGGCATCTGCGTCGGCATGCAGCTGTTCGCCACCCGCGGCAAGGAGCATGTGATCACGCAAGGGCTGAACTGGATCGGCGGCGACGTCGAGAAGATCACGCCGAACGACGAGAGGCTGAAGATCCCGCACATGGGATGGAATACGCTCGATGTGCTGCGCGAGCATCCGGTGCTGGACAGGCTGCCGCTCGGCCCCAAGGGCCAGCACGCTTATTTCGTGCACTCCTACCACCTCAACGCCACCAACGAGGCGGACGTGCTCGCGCGCGCCGATTACGGCGGGCCCGTCACCGCGATCGTCGGCAAGGACACCGCGATCGGGACGCAGTTTCACCCCGAGAAGAGCCAGCGCTTCGGCCTCGCCCTGATCTCGAATTTTTTGCGATGGAAACCGTGATTCTCTTTCCCGCGATCGACCTCAAGAACGGCCAATGCGTGCGCCTCGAACAGGGCGACATGGCGCGCGCGACCGTGTTCAACCTCAATCCCGCTGCGCAGGCGGCGAGCTTCGTCGCGCAAGGCTTTGAGTATCTCCACGTCGTCGACCTCGACGGCGCGTTTGCCGGGAAGCCTGTGAACGCGCAGGCCGTCGAGGCGATGCTGAAGACGATCACGATTCCGGTGCAGCTCGGTGGCGGCATTCGCGATCTCGCGACTGTCGAAGCCTGGCTCGAAAAGGGCATCACCCGCGTCATCATCGGCACCGCCGCGGTGCGCGACCCCGAATTGGTGAAGGCTGCCGCCAGGAAATTCCCCGGCCGCGTCGCGGTCGGGCTCGATGCACGTGGCGGCAAGGTCGCGGTCGAAGGCTGGGCCGAGACCTCGCAGGTGACGGTGCTGGAGATCGCACGGCGTTTCGAGGATGCCGGCGTTGCCGCCATCATCTTCACCGACATCGCGCGCGACGGCCTGCTCAAAGGCTTGAATCTCGATGCGACCATTGCGCTGGCGGATGCGATCTCGATTCCCGTGATCGCCTCCGGCGGCCTCGCCTCGATCGAGGACGTCAAGGCGATGCTGACGCCGCGCGCGAAAAAACTCGCCGGCGCGATCGCCGGCCGCGCGCTCTATGACGGCCGGCTCGATCCTGCGTCCGCCCTCGCCCTGATCCGTAACGCAGGCGCTGCCTAGGAGACCTCCGATGTTCAAGGTGCGCGTGATCCCCTGCCTCGACGTCAAGGACGGCCGGGTCGTCAAGGGCGTCAACTTCGTCGATTTGCGCGATGCCGGTGACCCCGTCGAAGCGGCGATCGCCTATGACGCCGCCGGCGCGGACGAACTTACGTTTCTCGACATCACCGCGACCCATGAGAATCGCGGCATCATGCTGGACGTGGTCCAGCGCACCGCGGAAGCCTGCTTCATGCCCCTCACCGTCGGCGGCGGCGTGCGTGAGGTGAACGACATCAAGACCCTGCTGCGCGCCGGTGCGGACAAGGTCTCGATCAACAGCGCCGCGGTGTCGCGGCGCGAGTTCGTCAAGGAAGCCGCCGAGAAATTCGGCGGGCAGTGCGTGGTGGTCGCGATCGACGCCAAGCGGGTCAAGCGCGCCGGTGGCGGAGAGCGCTGGGAGATATTCACGCATGGCGGCCGCAACTCGACCGGCATCGATGCCATCGAATATGCCCAGGAAGTGGTCTCGCTCGGTGCCGGTGAAATCCTGCTCACCTCGATGGACCGCGACGGCACGCGGCAGGGTTTTGACATCCCGCTGACCCGGGCGATCGCCGACAGCATTCCCGTTCCTGTGATCGCCTCGGGCGGCGTCGGCAATCTCGATCACCTCGTCGACGGTATTCGCGACGGCCACGCCACCGCCGTGCTGGCCGCCTCGATCTTCCATTTCGGGGAATTCACCATCCGCGAAGCCAAGGAGCACATGTCCCGGCGCGGGCTGCCCATGCGCCTCGATGCCTGACGACTCCCGTTCCTAAAAATGCTAAATCATCGGCGGGAACCGGCTTATCCCGTCAGAAACCGGCCAATCATCGGCCAAGGCGCGTTTTCCGAGTATTTGTATGCCGCGTTTCACCATCCACGATCTGGCCGAGACCATCGACGCCCGCGCGGCAGCGGGTGGCGAGGCGTCCTATACCCGCAAGCTCCTCGACAAGGGCGCCGAACATTGCGCCAAAAAGTTCGGTGAGGAGGCAGTCGAAACCGTAATCGCAGCAGTCGAAAACGATCGCGCGCATCTGATCGCCGAAGGCGCCGACCTGCTCTATCATTTCCTTGTGCTGCTCAAGGCCCGCGGCGTAAAGCTGGAAGAGGTCGAGGCCGCATTGGACAAGCGGACCAATATGTCAGGGTTGGAAGAAAAGGCGTCGCGTAAGGGCGGCAGCTAGCCGAGGTGGAGAGTCGCGTCATGGATATCCGCGCACCCGAGCAGCAGTATAATCCGTACCGCGTCTATACGCGCGAGGAGTGGTCGCGACTGCGCGACGACACGCCGATGACGCTGGAGCCGGGCGAGTTCGACCGGCTACGCTCGCTGCACGACCGCCTCGATTTGCAGGAGGTCGAGGACATCTACCTGCCGCTGTCGCGCCTGCTGTCGATTTATGTCGATGCGATGCAGCGGCTTTATTACGCGGAGCGCCAGTTCCTCAACATCCGCGACCGCAAGATGCCCTACATCATCGGCGTCGCCGGTTCGGTCGCGGTTGGAAAATCCACCACGGCCCGCGTGCTTCAGGCGCTGCTGGCGCGCTGGTCGCCGCGTCCCAAGGTCGAGCTGATCACCACCGACGGATTTCTGTATCCCAACGCCGTGCTGGAGCGGCAGGGCATCATGCAGAAGAAGGGCTTTCCGGAGAGCTACGACCTGCCGCTGCTGCTCAGCTTCCTCTCCGACATCAAGGCCGGCCGCCGCCATGTGCGCGCGCCGGTCTATTCGCATTTGACCTACGACATCGTGCCGAACCAGTGGGCCGAGATCGACCAGCCCGACATCCTGATCGTCGAGGGCGTCAACGTGCTGCAGACCGGCAAGCTGCCGCGTGACGGCAAGGCCGTGCCCGTGGTGTCCGACTTCTTCGATTTCTCGGTCTATATCGACGCGGACGAGGCGGCGCTGCGGCAGTGGTACATCAGGCGCTTCCTGTCGCTGCGCGACACCGCGTTCACCAATCCAAAATCCTACTTCAATCGCTACGCGCTGTTGTCGGACGAGGAAGCCACCGCCACCGCGATCGCGATCTGGGAACGCACCAACCTCGCAAATCTCGAGGACAACATCCTGCCGACTCGTCCCCGCGCGACCCTGATCCTGAAGAAGGGCGCCGATCACACGGTGGCGAGCGTGGCGCTCAGGCGGCTGTAGCAGCCTTGATGGACGGCGCCCTTTGTCAAATTTCGGGCTGAGTATCTTTTGTTGCAGACCGGCGAGGGGTATTTGGTTATGGCTTTCGGAAACGCAAACGGGCCCCATGGTTGATCGTCTCAGAAGCGCCGCCGAGCATCTCGAAGCACCGACCTGCCCGGACTGCCATATCGAGATGAAGTGGTTCCGCTCCGAACTGCTCGCGGACGAGCCGACCCCGATCATCGCGCATCTCTTCGTGTGTCCGCATTGCAAGCGCGCCGCCCAGGTAGACACCATGTTCAGGGGAGGCCAGGCGCCGCATGACAAGCTGTCTGCGCCGCGGTTTATGGCTTATGCCGCATAACGGTTCATCCCGTCGGAGCGCGCAGTGATGCCGGGCTCCCGGCCTGCTCCGCACCCAAGCTGACGTGCGTCGCCGGCAGGTGGCTCACTTGCCTGCCTTCGCGATCCAATCCGCAGGCTTGATGCGTCCTGCAAAGGTTGCGGGACCCGAGCCGCCGGCCTTGTAGACGAAGGCTTCACCTTCCTGCACGTCCCCGGCCTCCTTGCCGAAGGCATCGGCGATGTTGGTCTTGTGGGTGACCAGGAAGGTGTTTGTGCCGGCCTTGGGCGGCGCATCGACGAACTGCCGCACGGCCTGGCCCGCCTTTGCATTTGCACCGGTCGGATTTGCCATGCCCGACGCACTCGCGTTACTGCTGTCCGTCAATGCGTCGACCGGCTTGATCTCGCGGCCGGAGATCAGTCTGCCGGCCTCGATCGCGCGGTTCAGCCGGCTGGTGTAGACGTCGCCGATCGGGATCGCGAGTTCCTTGATGGCCGTCCCGATCTGGCGCGCCATGTCCCGGCCCTTTTCACTGAGCTGACGCTGGGCGCTCATGTCGTCGAATTTGAAAGGGTAGACATCCTTTTGGCTGTCGTCGGTAGCGGTGTGGCGAAACACCAGCACGTAGCCGCCTTGCTTGAGCGAGGCGATCAGTTGCGAGCTATCGGCCGCGGCGGCTTGAGTGGAACCACAGAGAAGGATCACGAAAGCGAGGCGGCAAAGCACGTTCATGCGAAATCCTCTGTTTAAATGCCCCAGAGGATGGTGACGTGCGACGCGGTCGATTTCAATTGTCGATTACCGGCCGAGATCAGGTTCCTATGAAATCCGAATCAAACCGCGAGCTGCCGCGCCGCCGCCAGTCCGGCCAGCGCCTCTTCCAGCTTCTCGCGATCGAGCGGCTTGATCAGAAACCCGTTCATGCCCGCTTCAAAGCAGGCGTAGCGATCTTCCACCAGCGTATTGGCGGTGAGCGCGAGGATCGGCGTGTGATGGCCGCCTCTAGCTGCCTCATGCGCACGGATTCGCTTTGTCGTTTCGATGCCGTCAAGCTGCGGCATCTGGATGTCCATCAGCACGAGATCATAGGGCGTGCCGGCCGATGCCGCGCCGAGCCAGGATTCCAGCGCGGCCTCGCCATTGATCGCGATGACGACGCGGTGGCCGAGTTTCGTCAGCAGCGAGCGCATCAACAGCGCGTTGATCTCGTTGTCCTCGGCGACGAGAACCGACAGGCCTTTCGCCGGTACCGCGGCGGTGGATGGGGCCGAGGGCTCCGGCGCGAGATCGGGCGAGGCGACCTCCGGGGGTAGCGTGAGGCGTGCGGCGAGCGAGGCCGCGCGCAGCGGCTTCACCAGGAAGCCCGTGAAGGCCGGCGAAAGTTTCTCGTGGCGCGAGCCGGACGTCAGCAGCACGAGGCGTTGCGTCGCATGACTGCGTGCGGCTTCGCCGAGGCGGTCGGCGGTGGCAGCGCCGAGCGCGCGATCGATCAGGACCGAATGCCATGAGCGTTCCGGCAGCAGCGCTTCCGCCACCGCGACGTCCGTCACCATGCAGGTCTGGCCGCCCCAGCGCTCCAGCCGGCGCGCGATCAAGGAGGCCTCGATGCCGTCGGCGATCAGCAGGATCGACTTGCCGGTGAGATCGGGGACGGGGAACGCCGTCTGTTCTGCGCCAGCGTGCGCTGGCGCGAGCGGAATCGCGACCTCGAAGGTCGAACCCTTGCCCGGCTCGCTCGTGAGCGTGATGCGGCCGCCCATGCGCTTGACGATGCGCTCGCTGATGGCGAGACCGAGGCCGGTGCCGCCATAGGTGCGGGCGACGCGTTCGTCGGCCTGCTCGAATTCGCGGAAGATGCGCTGTTGCGCGTCGGCTGCGATGCCGATGCCGGTGTCGCGCACCAGAAAACTGATCTCGTTCGGCCAGATGCCGAGCTCGACGATCAGCGCGACGCCGCCGCTCGCAGTGAACTTGATGGCGTTGCCGGCGAGGTTGAGCAGCACCTGGCGCAGCCGCGCGGCGTCGCCGACCACTTCGAGCGGCAGCCGCTCGTCGACATAGGCGGCGATCTCGAGCTGCTTCGCCTGCGCGCGCGGCGCGAGCAGCTCGGTGATGTCCTCGATCAGGGCCGAGAGCGAAAAGGGACGCTGCTCGAGATCGAGCTTGCCGGCTTCGATCTTGGAATAGTCGAGCAACTCTTCGATCAGCGCCATCAGCGCTTCGCCGGAGGTCTTCACGGCCTTGGCGTAGGTCGACTGCTCAGGCGTCAGCGTGGTGTCGAGCAGCAGCCCGCCCATACCGATGATGCCGTTCAGCGGCGTGCGGATCTCGTGCGACGCCATCGCCAGGAAGCGCGATTTGGCCCGGTTGGCGGCGTCGGCCTGATCGCGGGCGTCGGACAGCGCGCGCTCGGTCTCGGTGCGGTCGGTGACGTCGCGTCCGACGCTCTGCAATTCGGCGGGCTGGCCGGCGTCGAGGCGAACATAGCCTTCGCGCCAGGCGATCCAGCGCGCGCCGAGCGGGGTTGTGATCTTCTGGTCGTGAATGCGCGTGCCGTTGCTCTCGCGGGCGCTGTCGCCCTGCTCCAGCACGGCGAAATCAAAGCGCGTGCCGACCAGCGCGCCGCGCGCCTGTCCGGCAAGCGCGCAATAGGCGTCGTTGGCGAAGGTGATGCAGCCATTTGTGTCGCGCAGCACGATCAGATCGCCCTGCTGTTCGAACAGGCTGCGGGCGCGTTCTTCCGCTTCCTTCAGCTCCCAATTGCGGTCGATCAGCGTTTCGTTGTGGGCAGCCAGCGCCCGCATCCGCTTGTTGACGAAGCGCAGGCGCATGCTGAGCGTGGCGAGGCCGAGGCAGGCGAGCGCGAACAGGAAGCTGACGCCGATCGCAAATGCATTGGGATCGTAGCCGGACGTCTCGGACCGGCTGCCGGAGACAAACCCATAGGCGCCGCCGAAGGTCGCCGAGAAGATCATGAAGGAGCGGATCGCAAAGGCGATTCGGGGGTGCTGTCGCCTGAAGCGGCGCATGCGCACCTTGATCCGGAACGTCCGACCCATCGCCACCGACCCGACTGTTTTCTTAAAACGCTACGCTCGCTGTAAACGACGATGTGCCGCCGACCTTGCGAACAGTTTGAGGCCCTGCGACCGCCTCCAAACAGGGTTGACGAGGCGTTAACGGCGCAAAGCGACGCGGCTCAAAGCGAGGCGGCCTGGAGACGGCGGTGGCCGCCGCGGGCGCCGACGATCAGCGCCGCCGCCTCGCGCTGCGAGAAGGTTTTCGAGCGCACATAGACACGGTAATCCGCCGGCCCCTCGGTGGAGAGATAGATCACCTGACCGCCGTCGACGGGCTGCGCGGCAATCGAGATCAGGCGAGTCGAGGGGTTGGCCTGGCAGGACTCCGATTCCGAGCCGAGGCCGTCGTCGACGACGGCGAAGTCGGCCGCGTCCGCATCCTCGGTGATCTGAACCCGCACCGTGGCGCGCGCGGGATCATCGGTGAAGGCGACATGCACGCCGGCGGTCCAGAACAGCGACGTCAGCTCGACCGAGGTGTCGCCGAGGGCGATGCAGGGATGCGAGACCGATCCGATCTCGCTTCGGGCAAACACCGCGGCCGCCAACAGGGGAACAACCGACGCCAGGATCTTGAAACGCAACATGACGCGCTACTCGCCGGGCCCGGTACGGGGAACTGATGGGCCTTATGGTTTGCAGAGCGTAAAGGAAACTCGTTACCGCCGGGTTGATGCCGGTATCCGGGGATGAGGATCTCAGTCGGTCAGGCGCTTCTGTTCGTTTTTCGCTCGACTTCAGTGAGAACCAAATAGCTGTTTTTGCCGAAGCTGATCGCCCACAGCGCCGCCCAGGCACCCCACCTGTTCCTGACCTCGATCTCGACGGTTTGGCCGGGAGTGGTGCGAACGACGAGCGGCTGGCTCCTGCCCCAATCAATGGTCGCCTCGATCGTGCAGGCGCCGGCCGGCAGCGTGATCTCCAACACGCCGTTGCGCGCAAGCTTCCCAACGCTGGTCCCGTTGACCCACAGCTCGTATGACCTCAGCCAATCAGCGTATTGGGACGCACGAACAAATCTGATGGTGCAGGCATTGGCGTCGGTCATAGCTTCACTCTCGGGGAACGTGCTGTTCGTCAGGAAGATGCCGCGGGCGTATCGGTCAGGCGATCTGGCGCACATCCTCCGCGAGTGCGCGGTAGGACAAGGCCTCGGCGAGATGCAGCCGGCCGATCCTGTCCGCATGATCGAGATCGGCCAGCGTGCGCGCCACCCGCAACACGCGGTGATAGCCGCGCGCCGACAGCCGCATGGTCTCGGCGGCGTCGCGCAGCAGCTTCTGGCCTTGCGCATCCGGTTTGGCAATCTCCTCCAGCACCGAGGCCGGCGCTTCGGCATTGGTGCGAACCTTCGGCAGGCCGGCGTCCGCGTAGCGGGCGAGCTGGATATCCCGCGCCGCCGCCACGCGCGCGGCGACTTCGGCCGAGCCCTCTGCGGGCGGCGGCAGGATCAAATCGGCCGCGGTCACCGCGGGAACCTCGATGCGCAAATCGATGCGGTCCATCAGCGGCCCCGAGATGCGGGCCTGGTAGTCGCCCGTGCAGCGATCGATGCGGCCGCGCTTGCAGGCATAGCCGGGCTCGAACGCATTGCCGCAGCGGCAGGGATTCATCGCCGCGACCAGCATGAAGCGTGCGGGATAGGTGACGCGGTGATTGGCGCGGGACACCGAGACCTCGCCGTTCTCCAGCGGCTGGCGCAGCGAATCCAGCACGCGCGGATCGAATTCGGGGAGCTCGTCGAGGAACAGCACGCCCTGATGCGCGAGCGAGATCTCGCCGGGCCGGGCGCGCATGCCGCCGCCGGTGAGCGCAGCCATGCTGGCGGAATGATGCGGCGAGCGAAACGGCCGCCGCGCCGTCAGTGCGCCGCCCTCGATCTCGCCGGCAACAGAGGCGATCATCGAGACCTCGAGCAACTCGCCCGGTGACAGCGGCGGCAGGATCGAGGGCAGGCGTGCCGCCAGCATCGATTTGCCGGCGCCGGGCGCGCCGATCATCAGCAGGTGATGGCCGCCGGCGGCCGCGATCTCCAGCGCCCGCTTGGCGCTCTCCTGGCCCTTGATGTCGCGCAGGTCGAGCGGCGAGCTTGCTGCTTCATGCACCTTCGGCACAGGCCGCGACAGCACCTGCGTTCCCTTGAAATGGTTGGCTATCTGGATCAGCGAACTTGCGGCGATGATCTGGATGTCCGGGCTCGCCCATGCCGCTTCCGAGCCGCAAGCCGCCGGACAAATCAGCCCCTCCTCGCGCACATTGGCGCCGATCGCGGCGGGAAGAACACCGGCCACCGGCGCGATCGATCCGTCGAGGCCAAGCTCGCCCAGAACGGTGAAGCCGGACAGCGCATCCGGAGGGATCGCGCCGATCGCCCCCATCAGGCCGAGCGCGATCGGCAGGTCATAATGGCTGCCCTCCTTGGGCAAATCGGCGGGCGCGAGATTGACGGTGATCCGCCGCGCCGGCAGCGCCAGCCCCGAGGCGATCAGCGCCGAGCGGACCCGCTCGCGCGCCTCCGACACCGCCTTGTCCGGGAGACCGACGATCGCGAAGGCCGGCAGACCGGGCGCGACCTGCACCTGCACGTCGACCGCGCGGGCCTCGATCCCCTCAAAGGCGACGGTAGAAACCCGCTGAACCATGCCCGAACCAGCCTGCCCTTTTGCACAATTAGGGGTAGCAGAGCGGGCCAATTCTTGCAAGAACAATACAGGAACGGGTCGAGGGGCGCCGGAAGGTCCTAACCAATCGTAAACACGACGAAGACACTACGCCTCGAATGCAAGCTGCTCTGCTCAGCACATTCCAACGAATGTCCGCTACTCCTAGGGGTGCGGGATGGGCCGTGGTCTAACGGGTGAACAATTCAAATGCTTGCAAATCGCCGGAGAAGCGAACGACGGATGTGCACGCGGCTCGCCAAGATTCATTTTGGCGCGGGTTCGCTGCCGCGGGACTGCACGATCACGGATATTTCGGATGGCGGCGTGAAAGTCGTGGCGGAATTTCTGGAAGTGCCGCCGCAATTCACCATCATCTTCGCGCCCGACTATTCCCGGCAGTGCCGCCTGCGCTGGCGCATCGGCTGCGAGTTCGGCGCTGAATTCACCGACTGAGCTTTCGGAAGCGCCCCGCCTTAACGGGACTTTAGCGTTAATCGGTAAGCATCTCTGATCAGTCGCCGAGTGATCAGAGTATGTCCAAGCGTTTGTCCGTCGCCTCTCTTCCGGCGAGATATCTGTTTTCCGCGCTTCTGATCCTGGCCCTCGGCGGCTGTCAGACAACCGGCATCGAGGACATCACCGGCGCGCTCGGCGGAAAGTCGGACACGGCTGGCAGGGCCGAGGCCAAGCCGGACGTGAAGCCGGACATGGATGCGCTGCGCGAGCGCTATCGCGCCAAGCCTGGCGATCCCAACGTCGCGCTCGAATACGGCAAGGCGTTGCGCCAGACCGGCCAGCGCGCGCAGGCGCTCGCGGTGCTGGAGCAGGCCGTGCTCGCCCATTCCAGCAACAAGGCGCTGCTCGCCGGCTACGGCCGTGCGCTCGCCGACAGCGGCAGTTTCCAGCAGGCGTTCGACGTCCTCGGCCGCGCGCATTCGCCCGAGGATCCCGACTGGCATATCCTGTCGGCGCAAGGCGCCGCGCTCGATCAGCTCGGTCGCAACGAGGAGGCGCAGCAATATTACGCCGCCGCGCTGAAGATCGTGCCGGACGAGCCGTCGGTGCTGTCCAATCTCGGACTGTCCTACATGCTGCAGAACAATCTGCCGCGGGCTGAGGAAACGATGCGCCGGGCGCACGAGCGCAATCCCGCCGATTTCCGCGTGCGCGCCAATCTCGCGCTCGTGCTGGGACTCGAAGGAAAGCAGGCCGAGGCCGAAGCCATCGTGAAGGCGGACCTGCCGCCGGATCAGGCGGCGGCCAAGGTCACGGCGCTGCGGCAGTTGCTGGTGAAGAAGCAGCAGCGGGCGGAGAAGTAACTCGCTCGCGCGCGTCAGGATGCCGTGTCAGGAAGCCTTGGTCCGAACGCCTTGCTCAGAACGCCTTGCTCAGGATGCCTTGCGATGCGGGGCTGACCCGCGACCCGACCTGCCCTTCAGCTTCTTCAGCAGCGGCCCGAGCAGCGAGCGCTTCGGCTTCTTCACTTCGCCCCGCCCGGCGAGGCGGTTCGCCATGTTCTGGAACAGCTCGGTGGTGCGGTGGCTCTTGGAGACCTCCGCGATCATCTGGCCGTTGTTGGCCGCGGTCGAGAACAGCTTCGAATCGAACGGGATCACCGCGATCGGCTGGCTCTCCATGGTCTTGGCGAAGGCCTTGACCTCGATCTCCGCCCGCTTGGGCATGCCGACCTGGTTGATGCAGTAGAGCGGCGGCCGGTCGTTCGGCCGCGCCGCCTTCAAGACGTTCAGCATGTTCTTGGTGTTGCGCAGGTTCGCAAGATCGGGCTCGGCCACGATGACGATGTCGTCCGCGTTGACCAGCGCGCGACGGGTCCAGCCCGACCATTGATGGGGAACATCGAGCACGATGCAGGGCGTGGTCATGCGCAGCGTGTCGAACACCGCGTCAAAGGCCTCCGCGCCGAAATCGTAGACGCGGTCAAGGGTGGCGGGCGCAGCAAGCAGGCTGAGACGCTCGGTGCATTTGGAGAGCAGACGCTCTATCAGGGCCGTGTCCGGCCGATCCTGCGACAGCACCGCATTGGCGATGCCTTGCACCGGGTCCTGGTTGTAGTCGAGACCCGCGGTGCCGAAGGCGAGGTCGAGATCGATCACGACGGAATCGAGCGCGAGGTCGCGGGCGATGGTCCAGGCCACATTGTGCGCGACGGTGGAGGCACCGACACCGCCCTTGGCCCCGACCACCGCGATGACGCGGCCGGTGATGATGGTTTCGGACGCCGAGAACAGGCTGCAGATCGAGCGGACGACGTCGAGCGTTTCGACCGGTCCCACCACATAGTCGTTGACGCCGCGGCGGACCAACTCGCGATAGGGCGCGGTGTCGTTGGGATTGCCGATCACGACCACACGGGTGCCGGGATCGCAGACGCCGGCGAGGTCGTCGAGGCCCTCGAGGATGTCGCGGGTGCCGTCGGATTCGATCACGATGACGTTCGGCGTCGGCATCGTTTCATAGACTTCGATTGCCGCCGCGAGGCCACCGTCCTTGGCCGTGAGATGCGCCTTGGCGAGACGGCGATCCTGCCCGGCCGCGGTCACCGCGGCGAGCGTCTGCGCGGTCTCGCAAAAGGCTTGCACGGAGATGCGAGGAACCGGCGCAATGTGTTCCTCGGGGTGCTGCGGATCGTCCGCTTCTTCGTCGTGGACGCGTGTCATCTGCCTGTATCGCTGAGTTTGGCCTTGTCGGCGTCTGGATTGCTGCTCGCGATCGGCGTGCCCTTGCGATAGCGCTCGAAGGCCATGTCACGCCGTGCGTTATAGACCGGCGTCTCGGACCGCGGCTGCTCCAGGTCGGCCGGATTGTCGATCATGGCCGCGAGGTTGCGCTGGCTGGCGCAGCCCAGATTGAAATAGGGCCGGTTCTCGTTGTAGCCGGGGTCGAGGATGGAGGGGCCGATATCTTCCGGCCACAGCCCGCAGGGGCCGGCGACCGCGGCGATCCGGGAATAGCTCAGGCGGATGGTGGGCAGCAGCCCTGGATCCTCGGGCCGATAGGGATGCTGGACGATGGCACGCGATGGCACGCCGACGGATGCGAGCACGGAACGGATCTCGTGATAGGTCGCCGCCGCCGCGCGCGAATTCGCCGCGTTGACCGGGACGTCGACCACGACCGAGCCGGTGCCTTCGCGCACCCAGTCCCGGGCAATGCCGGCGACGTCCGCGTGCTGCGCGGCCGAGAGGCCGCCGCGAGCCTTGCCGACGAAGATCACGATCGACTTCTTGGCTTCCTCGACCGCGATCGGGTGACGCTGGCGATAGTCGGTCGGCACCGTCTGGGTGACGATCTCGCCGGTGGTGTTGCAGGCGCCCAGCATGACGGAGAGCCCCGTCAGTGCCAGCGCGACGCTCAACCCGCGACGTCGATCGGCCATGGTCTTCGTCATCGCTTCATCCCCTCGTGCCCCGTCTCTTGCCCCGTTCCCCAACCTGTCCGTTCGTCGTCAGTCGATGATGAAGCCGAAATCGCCGGGCGTGCCCGCGATCGGATCGACGCGGCGCGCGACGCCATAGAGGCGGTTCATGCGACCGAGCAGCGCCGTCTGGGCGTCAGACGCCGGGGCGAAGCCGTCGTCGGGGCGGGACAGCTCCTTCTGAGCCACCGCGCGCACCACATAGGGCGTCACGATCACCATCAGCTCGGTTTCGTTGTTGACGAAGTCCTGGCTGCGGAACAGCGCGCCGATGATCGGCACCTGGTCGACGCCGGGCAGGCCGTTGATCGCCTGTTTGGTCTGCTGCTGGATCAGGCCGGCCATGGCCATCGAGCCGCCCGAGGGAATTTCCAGCGTCGTTTCGGCGCGGCGGGTCTGGATCGAGGGGATGGTGATCGAGTTGGTCGAGCTCGACGACAGCGCCTGGGTCACCGTGATGGCGCTTTGGTTCGACAGCTCGGACACCTCGGTCATCACCCGCAGGCTGATCCGTCCCTCGCTCAGCACGACCGGGGTGAAGTTCAGGGAGATGCCGAACTTCTTGTAGGTGATCTGGGTGGTGCAAACGTGGGTGACGGGATCGCAGGCATAGCCCGAGGGAATGGGGAATTCGCCGCCGGCGATGAAGGTGGCGGATTCGCCGGAGATCGCGGTCAGGCTCGGCTCGGCGAGCGTGCGCATGACACCGGCACTTTCCATCGCGCGCATCGTGGCGCTGACGGTCGCGAAGCCTTTGGTGAGACCGGCGACACCTAATCCGTTGTTGCTGACGATCGGTCCGCCGCTGACCGAGAACGGGTTGGAATTGTTGAAGTTCACCACCGCGGTGCCGGCGTTCAGACTGGCGCTGAGATCGACGCCCAACTGCTTGACGATATCGCGGCGCACTTCGCCGACGACGACCTTGAGCATCACCTGGTCGCGGCCGCGCACGATGATGTTATTGACCACCTTGTCGGAGCCGCCGACCAGTTTCGCGGCGACGTCGCCGGCCTGCTGGGCCTCGACCGGGCTCGATACCGAGCCTGTCAGCATCACGCTGTCGCCGACGCCTTCGATCTGCACGCCCGGCAGCGACTGGCGCAGCGCCGTGCGCATGCCGTTGAGATCGCGCTTCACCGCGATATCGTAGGCGGCGACCTGCTGGCCGTCTGCGGCGAAGAACACGACGTTGGTCTGGCCGACCTGTCCGCCGATGATATAGGCGCGTTGGGCCGAGCGGATCACGGCATTGGCGATCTTGGGATCGGCGACCAGCACGTCCTTGACGTCGCGCGGCAGGTCGATGACGGCGGACTTGCCGACGCCGAGCGACAGGAAGCGCGTCTTCGCCGGCGCGATCGTCCCGACCGGCGAAACATCGAGATCGGCTGCCTGCATCGGCGCCTGGTCGCCGACCGGCGCATCTGCGGCGCTGACGACATCGGGGGCTGCGAGGAGCCCCAGGGTCAGCATCGTCCCCGTCCAGAACGAGCGCGCGCGATTCCCCCGAATGCGCATGCCCGTCCGATCATCCCCGTAGTTCATCATGTCCCCATCACTTCTGTGACGTCAGTTGCCGCGCCTGTACGCCGTAGCGGATCACGTTGACCCCGCCGGACCGCTTGCTCGCCTGGTCCTCGGGCGTGCTGTCGACCGAGTTGGCATCGACGATGCTGCGCAGCGCGAGTGTCAGCGTGCCGCCCTGGCGCGCTGCCGATAGCGCGGCGACCTGGTCGGGTTTAAGCTCGAGCGTGACGGTCCTGCCGACGACGGCGTTCTGGCCGTCCTTTTCCTTCGGCGCCTGGTCGATCGCGAGCACGCGGATATTGGTCAGGATCGCTTCGGATAGGATGAGGTCGTTACCGGCGGCCCCGTCAGGATTCTTCAGGCGGCGGGTCAGCATGATGTCGACGCGGTCATTCGGCAGGATGAAGCCGCCGGCGGCAGTCTCGGCTGAAATCTCGGTGGAGACGGCGCGCATGCCCGACGGCAGGATCGCGGCCATGAAGCCGGAGCCGTCGGCCCTGACCAGCTTCTGCTCGCGGATTGGCTCGCCCTGCATCAACGGCACGCGTGCGATCGAGCCTGCAATCTGGATCTGCGCCTCGGGCCTGTTGTCGCGGCGGATGAAGGCGCTGCTCGCGGTCGCCGCCGGCCAGAGCTGCCATTGCAGGTCCTCGGGCTTCACGGCTTGACCGAGCTGGATGTCGTTCTTGGCGACCAGGACCTCGACCGTCGGCAGCTTCTCGGCGACGGGGAGAACGGGCGCGGGCTTGTTGTCATAGCCGCTCGCCAGATACGCAGCGACGCCGCCGGCGCCCAGTGCGATGACGAGAACGACAATGCGTGCGGTGTTCATACGCTTCTACTCTACGCGGGGCACTCGAACCGCACCTGGCGGGCTCCCCGACATCGATGAGTAGGCAGCAAAAGTATAAGCGGTGTTGCGAGGCCGAATGTGATCGACGGCCGCGCTGTGGTCTTTCGGCAGATGGTGAACGTCGCGTTAGCCGGTCGGCCACCGGCCCCGTAGTTTCACGCAGTGCGGCCACTGCGTTCGAATGATGCGCGCGGCGTCATGGTGAATGGGTGGTTAGTGGTGTGTGGGGTGATGCCGCGCATGCATTACGTAGCCTGGATGGAGCGAAGCGCAATCCGGGGCCGCTGAACATGATGTGGCATCCCGGATTTCGCTGCGCTCCATCCGGGCTACGGGCCGGCGGCTACTTCGCGCGCTTTTGCTCGATCACGTCCCAGAGCTTTGCGGCAACGTCCGGTCCGCCGAGCCGCGCGATGGCGCGGATGCCGGTCGGCGAGGTCACGTTGATCTCGGTGAGGTTGCCGTTGATGACGTCGATGCCGACGAACAACAGCCCGCGCTCGCGCAGCGCCGGGCCGACGGTAGCGCAGATCTCGCGCTCGCGCGGCGTGAGCTCGGTCTCCTGCGCAGCGCCGCCGCGCACCATGTTGGAGCGGAGGTCGTCGGCGGCCGGGACACGATTCACCGCGCCCGCGAACTCGCCGTTGATCAGGATGATGCGCTTGTCGCCGTGCTTCACCTCGGGGATGAACTGCTGGATCACCCAGGCTTCCTTGAATGTCACCGAGAACATGTCGAACAGCGAGCCGAAATTCATGTCCTGCGGCATCACGCGGAACACCGCAGCGCCGCCATGGCCGTGCAGCGGCTTCATGACGACGGCGCCATGCCTGTCGCGAAAGGCGTTGATCTCGTCGAGATCGCGCGAGATCAGCGTCGGCGGCATCAGCTGCGGGAAGTTCATCACGAACAGCTTTTCCGGCGCGTTGCGCACCGATGCGGGGTCATTGACGACGAGTGTCTTCGGATGGATGCGTTCGAGAAGGTGCGTCGAGGTGATGTAGGCGAGGTCGAACGGCGGATCCTGGCGCAGCAACACCACGTCGAAGCTGTTGAGCGCCTCGCGCCTGGGTTCGCCCAGGGTGAAATGATTGCCGGGCTCGTCGCGCACGGTGAGCAGCTGAACCGGAGCGACGATTTCCTCGCCGACCATCGAGAGCTTGTCGGGCGTGTAATAGGACAGGCCGTGGCCGCGCTTCTGCGCCTCCAGGAGCAGCGCAAAGGTGGAATCGCCCTTGATGTTGATGCGGGCGATGGGGTCCATCTGGACGGCGACGTTCAGTTTCATGGTCTGCCTTTCAGGTCGAGGCGTCGAATGCCGCCAACACATGGCGTGGAAGTCGTTTCGGCGCAATCAGCATGGCATCGAATCGCATTTCAAATTCCGCATGCTCGGGATGCGCGACGAGCCAGCCTTGCGCGGCATCGATGATGCGCTGCTGCTGGCGCGGCGTCACGGCGAAGGCGGCGTCGTCCAGCGTCGCGCGCGCCTTGACCTCGACGAAGGCGATCAAATTGCGGCGGCGCGCCACGATGTCGATCTCGCCATGCGGCGTGCGGTAACGTTTGGCGAGGATGCGGTAGCCCTTGGCCATGAGATAAGCCGCAGCGCGGCTTTCCGCAGAGATGCCGGTGTGGAACGCGGCGACGCGCTCGGGCGAGGCGATTTTCGGTTCCGACGGGACGTCAGTCTTCGCCATCGCCGCCCCGCAGATCTTTGGCAAGCTCAAGCGCGCGGGCATAGACCTCGCGGCGCGGCCGGCCCGAGAGGGCGACCGCATGCGCCACCGCATCCTTGACGCTGTTCGCGGCAAGCTGCTCACGCAGGACGTCGTCGAGCGCATCCGATGTCAGCATCTCGGCATCCGCCGCAGGCGGAGCGATCACCAGCACGAATTCGCCGCGCGTCTCCAGCGTGTCGGCATCGCGCGCCAGCTCACGCAGCGTCGCGCGCGAAATCTGCTCGTGCAGTTTGGTCAGCTCGCGGCAAATCGCGGCTTCCCGGGTCCCCATGATCTCGGCGAGCTCGGCGAGCGTGTCCTGCACGCGGTTGCCGGAATCGAACATCACCAGCGTCGCATCGATGCGCGCAAGCTCGGCCACGCGCGACTTTCGCGCGGCGGATTTCGAAGGCAGAAAGCCTTCGAAGAAGAAGCGGTCGGTCGGCAGCGCTGCGACCGATAGCGCCGCCAGCACCGAGGACGGGCCGGGCAGCGCGTAGACCGCGTGGCCGGCGGCGCAGACCTCGCGCACCAGCTTGTAGCCGGGGTCCGAGATCAACGGCGTGCCGGCATCCGACACCAGCGCGATCGAGCCGCCCTGCGAAAGCCGCTCCAGGATCTTCGGACGGGCCGCTTCAGCGTTGTGCTCGTGATACTGCTTGAGCTGCGCAGAGATGTTGTAGCGCTCGGTCAGACGCCGCGTGATGCGGGTGTCCTCGCAGGCGATGACGTCGACCCCGGCGAGGGTCTGCAGCGCCCGCAGCGTGATGTCACCGAGATTGCCGATGGGGGTCGCCACCAGGTGCAGGCCAGGCGCGGCCTTCGGCGCGACAAGCCGATGGGCGTCGACGGAGAAACCGCGCGAGGCGGCCTCCGTCGTCTCAGGTGTGTTTGTCGGGGACGGCTTTGCGCGCATAATCAGACGAACTTAGGTATGATCCCCGGGGCTGGGAACCGGTCCCCGGAAAAAGATCGTGCCTGGGCGAGGCAAGGGGCGAGGCAGGACTGGAATGTGATCCATTCGGCATCACATTCCCCAGGGAATGAAGCGTCAGCGCCATATTCGCGGCGGAAACGCCGCCTTGATGCTGGGTGACGGACGGCGGACAGCTAGCCAGAACTTGAAAGGAAGCCGCGTTAAGCGGGCATTATCCTTTTGTTTGAGTTAACTATTTGCCGACAATATGCCTGAATCCATGGCCGGTGTCGTGGAAAGAATGTCGTGACCGGCTGGCGACGGTCGGTCGGAAGAGAAACTGTCATGACGGGCCCACGTGATCCCAGATCCTCCTTTTCGGAGGAGTCTCCCGTTCAGGGGCCCCTGATGTCAGGGGCGACGCGGCGAAGCGCGCTCGGTCTGTTGCTCGGCGCGCCGCTGCTGTCGGCCTGCGCCGGCGTGCAGCAGAGCCTGAGCCAGTTCTCCAATCCGTTCAGCAGTTCCTCCCCGCCTCCGGCCCAGCCGGCCGGCCCGCCGCAACAGGCGACGACCGCCGGCACCGGCGGGGTGAAGGTTGCCGTGATCCTGCCGCTGTCGGCATCTGGCAATGCCGGCCTTGCCGCGCAGTCGATGCGCAACGCCGCCGAGATGGCGCTGGCCGAGTTCCAGAATCCCAACATCCAGCTCCTGATCAAGGACGACAATGGTAGCCCGCAGGGCGCGCAGGCCAGTGCGCAGCAGGCGGTCGATGAGGGCGCCGAGATCATCCTGGGGCCGCTATTCGCGCAGTCGGTGCCTGCGGTGGCGCAGATCGCGCGCACGCGCGGCATCCCGGTGATGGCGTTCTCGACCGATTCCAGCATCGCCGGCCGCGGTGTCTATCTGCTGAGCTTCCTGCCGGAGTCCGACGTCAACCGCATCGTCGAATATTCCGCCAGCATCGGGAAGCGCTCCGTCGCCGTGCTCGTGCCCGACAATGCCTATGGCAATGTGGTCGAGGCCGCGGTGAAGGCGGCGGTGCCGCGCCGCGGAGGGCGCATCGTCGCGTTCGAGAAATACGGCGCCGATCGCGCCACGCCGGCCCGGACCGTGGCGCAGCAGCTCGGCAGCGCCGATGCGCTGTTCATCGCCGATGATGGCGACGCCGTCGTCTCGGTCGCCGATGCGATGAGCGCGGCGGGTGCGAATCTGCGCA
Organism: Bradyrhizobium sp. 45; assembly: GCF_023073155.1. NCBI lineage: Bacteria > Pseudomonadati > Pseudomonadota > Alphaproteobacteria > Hyphomicrobiales > Nitrobacteraceae > Bradyrhizobium > Bradyrhizobium sp. 45. The sequence continues at coordinate 150,132 of NZ_JADPIX010000006.1, forward strand.
ATATCCAGCTGCTCGGCACCGGCCTGTGGGACAGTCCGCGCGTCTATGCCAGCTCCAACTTGCAAGGCGGCCTCTACGCCGCGCCGGACCCGGCCGGCTTCCGCGCCTTCTCCGGCCGCTATCGCACCAAATATGGCGCCGAGCCCGTGCGCACCGCCACGCTTGCCTATGATGCGGTCGCCCTGGTGGCCGCGCTGGCGCGTACGCAGGGCACGACGCGCTTTTCGTCGGACGTGCTCACCAATCCCTCCGGCTTTGCCGGCATCGACGGCCTGTTCCGCTTTCGCGCCGACGGCACCAATGAGCGGGGCTTGGCGGTGATGAAGGTCACGACCGGCGGCGGCGTTGCGGTCGCGGGCTCGCCGAAGAGCTTTGGGGCGTAGCTGTTTCCTCGACGTCGTCCTGGCTTTCGCCAGGACGACGATGGAGAGACTTTACGCCGCGAGATCCGCGACCACCGCGTCCAGCACCGGAAAACCGCTGCTCGTCACGCGCAGCCGTCCCGTTGCATCCACCGTGATTGCACCTTCTTCGCTCAGCAGCGTGATGCGCTTGGGATCGAGTGAGCGGCCGGAGAGCGCTTTGTAACGCTCGGGGTCGATGCCCTCGGCGAGGCGCAATCCCATAAGCAGGAATTCGTCGGCGCGCTCTTCGCTGTTGAGGAGATCGTCGGTGACGACGCCGTGGCCGTTGGTCTCGACCCGCATCAGCCAGGCTTCGGGGCGCTTCTCGGTGGCGGTCGCGTGCCTGATACCGTCGATGTCGAGGCGGCCATGGGCGCCGGGGCCGATGCCGGCATATTCTTCGCCGCGCCAGTAGACCAGATTGTGCCGGCACTCGGCGCCGCGCCGCGCGTGATTTGAAATCTCGTAGGCGGGCAGGCCGAGCCTGTCGCAGGTCTCCTGCGTGACGTCGTAGAGCGCGCGTGCGACCGCTTCATCCGGCGTCTTCAGCTTGCCGGCTTGATGTAGGCCGAAGAACGGCGTGCCTTCTTCGATCGTCAATTGATAGAGCGACAGATGCTCGGCCGCCTCGCCGATCGCGAGACGCAATTCATCGGCCCACATCGCCGGCGTCTGGTCGGGACGGGCGTAGATCAGGTCGAACGAATAGCGATCGAACGAGCGGCGCGCGATAGCGACGGCATCGAGGGCCTCGCGCGCGCTGTGCATGCGGCCGAGCGCTTTTAGCGAGGCATCGTCGAGCGCCTGCACGCCGAGCGAGACGCGGTTGACGCCGGCGGCGCGATAGCCGGCGAAGCGCGTAGCCTCGACGCTGGTCGGGTTTGCCTCCAGCGTGACTTCGACGTCTTTCGCCACGGTCCAGTGCTTGCCGATGGCGTCGAGCACAGCGCCGACGGTTGCAGGCTGCATGAGCGAGGGCGTACCGCCGCCGAGAAAGATCGAGGTGACTTCGCGTCCGGGCGCGCGCTCGGCGGTCGCAGCGATTTCGCGCGCGAATGCTGACGCAAACCGCGGCTCGTCGATCGGGGCGTGGCGAACGTGGCTGTTGAAGTCGCAATAGGGGCACTTCGACAGGCAGAACGGCCAGTGCACGTAGACGCCGAAGGCTTCCTTAGCGCGGCTCAAGGCAGATCTCCGCCAGTTTCACGAAGGCGCGGGCACGATGCGACAGGCCGAGACCGAGCGGCGGCAGGCCGTGCTTCTCGATGCTCTCCATCTCGCCGAAGGTGCGGCTATGGCCGTCGGGCAAAAACATCGGGTCGTAGCCGAAGCCGGCGGTGCCGCGCGGCGGCCACACCAGCGTGCCGTCGACGCGCCCCTCGACCTCTTCGAGATGATCGTCGGGCCATGCAACGCAGAGCGCGGAAACGAAGTGCGCCTTGCGTTTGGCCGGCGTGGTCGCGCCGCGCTCCTGCAACAGACGCTCGATCTGCGCCATCGCTGCGGCAAAATCCTTGTTCGGGCCGGCCCAGCGCGCCGAGTAGATGCCGGGCGCGCCGTCGAGCGCGTCGACCACGATGCCGGAATCATCGGCGAAAGACGGCAGCTTCGTTGCCTGCGCCGCCGCGATCGCCTTGATCGCGGCATTGCTGCGGAAATCGTTTCCGGTTTCTTCCGGCTCGGGAAGGCCGAGCTCGCCGGCCGACACTGCTTCGATGCCGTAAGGCGCGAGTAGCTCCTTCATCTCGGCGAGCTTGCCGGGATTATGGGTCGCGATAACCAGCTTTCCGGTGATTCGGCGGTGCATCGGGCTATTGACTACGCTACCGCCAGTTTCTGCAAGTCCACGAGACGCGCGACGCCCTTGCGCGCCAGCGCCATCAACGCCAGGAACTCGGCTTCCGTGAATGGCTCGCGTTCCGCGGTGCCCTGGACCTCGATGATGCGGCCATCGCCGGTCATGACGAAATTGGCGTCGGTGTCGGCTTCGGAGTCCTCGGCATAGTCGAGGTCGAGCACGGGCGTGCCCTTGTAGATGCCGCAGGAGATCGCGGCGACGTTGTCGCGCAACACATTGGCCTTGACCATGTTGCGCGCCTTCATCCAGCTGACGCAATCGGCGAGCGCGACCCAGGCACCGGTGATCGAGGCGGTGCGGGTGCCGCCGTCGGCCTGGAGCACGTCGCAATCGACCGTGATCTGGCGCTCACCGAGCGCTTCGAGATTGATGATGGTGCGAAGCGAGCGGCCGATCAGGCGCTGGATTTCGACGGTGCGGCCGCTCTGCTTTCCGGCGGAGGCCTCGCGGCGGGTGCGTTCCGAGGTCGCGCGCGGCAGCATGCCGTATTCGGCGGTGACCCAGCCGCGGCCCTGGCCCTTCAGCCATGGCGGCAGGCGGTCTTCCAGCGTGGCGGTGACCAGCACGTGGGTGTCGCCGAATTTCACCAGGCACGAGCCTTCCGCATATTTGACCACGCCGCGCTCCAGCGTCACGGGGCGCAATTCGTCGGGCGCACGGCGGCTTGGCCGCATGGGAAATCCTCCAAAACTCTCAAAAAAGTGCTGTTGGCGGTGCTTGTAGGGGGGGTGAGGGTGGGCGGCAAGGGGGAAGATCGAGGCCTTCTTCACCCCCGATTTCCAATCCGCCAACGCCACGCTTGTCAGAAGCATCCGGGATAGACAAATTACCTGTGTCTTAGAGGAGTTACCGTCTGTGGCCCATCACGATCCGATCCATCTGATCGCGCCGCGCGCGGGCCTCGCCCAGCTCAACGAGCGTTCCCGCGACATCTTTCGTCAAATCGTCGAAAGCTATCTCGCGACCGGGGAGCCGGTGGGCTCGCGCAATATTTCGCGCCTGATTGCCATGCCGCTTTCGCCGGCCTCGGTCCGCAACGTCATGGCCGATCTGGAACAGCTTGGCCTAATCTACGCCCCGCACACCTCCGCCGGCCGATTGCCGACGGAACTTGGCCTGCGGTTCTTCGTCGATGCCCTGATGCAGGTCGGCGACCTCAATGACAGTGAACGGCAGGCGATCCAGAGCCAGTTGACCTCCGTCGGCCACGCGCAATCGGTGGAGGCTGCGCTCGAGGAGGCATTGACGCGGCTCTCCGGCCTGACCCGCGCCGCCGCCGTCGTGCTGACGCCGAAATCCAATGCGCGGCTGAAACATATCGAATTCGTCCGCTTGGAACCGGAAAAGGCATTGGTGATCCTGGTCGGCGAGGACGGGCAGGTCGAAAATCGCGTGTTGACGCTGCCGCCGGGAGTTCCATCCTCGGCGTTGACCGAAGCCGGCAACTTCCTCAATGCCCGCATTCGGGGCCGGACCCTGGCCGAGGCGCGGCTGGAGCTCGAGACCGCGCTCGGAGAGGCGCGCACCGAGCTCGATCAGCTGACGCACAAGGTGATCTCGGCCGGCATCGCCAGCTGGTCCGGCGGCGAGAACGAGGATCGTCAGCTCATCGTCCGCGGCCACGCCAATCTGCTCGAGGATTTGCATGCGCTGGAGGATCTCGAGCGCGTTCGCCTGCTGTTCGACGATCTCGAGACCAAGCGCGGCGTGATCGACCTGCTCGGCCGGGCCGAAACCGCGGAAGGCGTGCGGATCTTCATCGGCAGTGAGAACAAGCTGTTCTCGCTGTCGGGTTCGTCCACCATCATCTCGCCCTATCGGGACGCCGCCGGCCATATCGTCGGCGTTTTGGGCGTGATCGGGCCGACGCGGCTGAATTATGCCCGCGTGATCCCCACCGTGGACTACGCTGCCCGCATCGTCAGCCGGCTCTTGGGGGGCTGACCGGCGGCCGGGCCGATCACGGGCGCTTGATTTTCGCCGCCCGAAGCACGATATCCGGGCCAGAAACCCCCTGAGACGAATGCGAAAAGAGAGCCGATGACCGATCGAGACCGGCAACCCGAAGACACGAGTGCTGCGGCCGGCGAGCCCGTGGTGTCAAAACCCTACATCATGCCCGACGATCCCGAGCCCGGCTCCGTCGAGCTTCTGCAGAAGGAAGTCGCCGAGGCGCGCGACCGCATGCTGCGGACGCTGGCCGAAATGGAGAATTTGCGCAAGCGGACCACCAAGGAGGTCGCGGATGCCCGCCTCTACGGCATCACCGGCTTTGCCCGCGACGTGCTCGACATCGCCGACAACCTGCAGCGCGCGCTCGATGCCGTTCCGGCCGAAGCCCGTGCGGCGGCCGATGCAGGCCTCGCCTCGCTGATCGAGGGCGTCGAGCTGACTGAGCGCTCGCTGCTCAGCGCGCTGGAAAAACACGGCGTGAAGAAGTTCGACCCCTCGGGCCAGAAGTTCGACCCGAACTTCCAGCAGGCGATGTTCGAGGTGCCCGATGCGTCGGTGCCCGCAGGCACGGTCGTGCAGGTCATGCAGGCCGGCTACACCATCGGCGAGCGCGTGCTGCGTCCCGCCTTGGTCGGTGTCGCCAAGGGCGGCGCCAAGGCTGCGCCCGCTGCCAACAGCAACGAGCCGAACGGCGCGGCCAACTAAGTCGATCCTCATGGCGAGGAGGCGCGTCAGCGCCGTCTCGAACCATGCAGGCCGCGCTGCTGCATCGCGGCCTTCATCCTTCGAGACGCGCGCGAAGAAGCGCGCTCCTCAGGCTGAGGGTCTTGCAGTTTTTTGACCGGGCCTACGCGCTCGCCGCGATATCCGCGGACTGAATCCGCTTCACGCCGGCCTTTGCCATGTCGGCCCAGGCTTTTGCCAGCGAACCCTGATTGTCGATGCCGCGGCAGGCGTCTTCCACCACATAGACCTCGAAGCCCGCCTTGCGCGCGTCGAGCGCGGTCCAGGCGACGCAGAAATCCGTCGCCAGCCCCGCGACGAAGACGCGCTTGATCTTGCGCGCCTTCAGATAGCCGGCGAGACCGGTCGAGGTCTTGCCGTCGGCTTCGAGGAAGGCCGAATAGCTGTCGACGTCCTTGTGAAAACCCTTGCGGATGATGAGCTCGGCGTGCGGGATCGCAAGGTCTTTCGACAGCGCGGCGCCGTCGGTGCCCTGCACGCAATGGTCGGGCCACAGCACCTGCTTGCCGTAGGGAAGATCGACGGTCTCGAACGGCTTCTTGCCGGCGTGGACTGACGCGAAGGAAATATGGCCTTGCGTGTGCCAGTCCTGCGTCATCACCACGTTCGAAAATGCTTTCGAGATCTTGTTGATGACGGGCACCACCTGCTCGCCTTCCTTCACGGCGAGGCTGCCGCCGGGCAGGAAGCAATTCTGCACGTCGATCACGAGCAGCGCGGATGCATCGTCCGGCTTGATCGATGCCGCTGCCAGAACTGCGGTTGGCGCGAGCGCCACGAGCGCGCTCGTCCCGAGCGCCGCCAAGACTTGTCGCCGATCCAGCATCATTCGCCTCCCTCCAGGATGAACTCAACGGAGGGGGAGCCTAGTTCCGTTCGTATACGAACAGAAGCCCGAAAATGCAGCCGGCTTTGGTGAGTGGTTGGGCTTGAGCCGCGGGTTCGGTGCACCTCTCCCGCTTGCGGATGCTGCTAGCCCTTCGGCTGGATGCCGTCGCGGACCGCGCGGAAGCGGGTGAAGGCGGCCGGCCATTGCTCGCGCGGGGCGCTGGCGATGATGCGCAGCGAGGCGCCGCCGCTGCTGAAGCGGATCCACTGCACCACGGTCACCGGCGTCTTGTCCTTGCCGCTGACGCCGTCGATCCGGGTCTCGAAACCCTGCTGGCCGCTGATGCGGATCGGCTCGGACATGGTGACGCGCGACTCGCGCACGCCGGGAATCTGGAGCGCCGCCTCTTGGGCGAAGCGGGCGCGGTCGTCGGCGGCTTGCGGTGTGGCGCCAATCACGCCGAGGATGATAAACGGCTTCGATTCATAGCCGGAGCTCTCGTCGCCGTCGGCCAGGATGATACTCGAGCCCGGCGCCAGCGTGCGGACGTCCTTGAAGTCGGCGAGATCGGTGATCTTGAACGGCATCAGTGCGATCTGCTCTTCGGCCGAGACCTGCTTCCGGGTGACGACGCTCGCGAACATCTGCCGCACCGCCTCGTCGGTGTAGATCTTGATCGCATTCTCCGGAATCTGCACCGCGACGTAGCCGGAGAAGCCGGCGCCCGGCACGATCATCGAATAGCGCCGCACTGGCGTCTCGCCCGCCTTGCCGCTCTCCGTGGTGAAATAGGCCACGCCCGCGGGCGTCTCGATCTTGTCCTGCTTGACGCCGTTGGTGCCGGCCGGGTTGGAGTTGAAGGCGCTCACGACCTCGCCATAGGCGGCCGCCGGCAGCTCCGTGATCAGCACCTTGACGTTGCCGTCCTCGCTCTCGAAGCCGGGAAAGGTCTTGGCCGTGCTGAGGCCGACCAATGGCACCATGCCGAGGCGCAAGCCGGGTGGGAAAACGGCGTCGGCGGCCAGAGCCGGAAGCGTAGAGGCGACGAGGAGGGCGAGCGCGGCGAGGGGGCGGATCAGCTTCATGGGCACTCTGATTGGTTCACATTGAGGCCGTTCGATGGTGGCCAGCCGGCCGCTTTGTCGCGCGAGGCAGCCCGAGGACGAGCCCGGCCGGCTGCCCGCCTTTTAACGGTTTTGGTCTGGCCGCAACAGGGCGGGGCGGGATGCGGTAGCGGATGCCGGCCAATCGCGGACCTGTTAATAATTCCTCACCCGCAAGGGCGGTGCAGCCCGGATATGTTCTTCCAAAACCCAATGTTTTCACGGCCGAAACTTGCGTTCGGTCCTTGCAGGCACCTCCCCCCCTCCTATATGACCCCCAACCATCGCAATATCGCGAATGTTTGATCTTAGGGGGTTTCGGTTCGGGTGCCTTCTGGGCCCAGCCAGCCTGCCGCAAAAACAAGGATACAGGACCATGGGAAAGGTCATCGGGATCGACCTCGGCACCACGAATTCGTGCGTCGCCGTAATGGATGGCAAGAACGCCAAAGTCATCGAGAATTCCGAAGGCATGCGCACGACGCCTTCGATCGTCGCCGTGACGGACGACGGTGAGCGCCTCGTCGGCCAGCCGGCCAAGCGCCAGGCCGTCACCAATCCCGAGCGCACGTTCTTCGCAGTGAAGCGCCTGATCGGCCGCCGCTACGACGACCCGATGGTCGAGAAGGACAAGAAGCTCGTTCCGTACAAGATCGTGAAGGCTTCCAACGGCGACGCCTGGGTCGAGGCCGACGGCCAGACCTACTCGCCCTCGCAGGTCTCGGCGTTCATCCTGCAGAAGATGAAGGAGACCGCGGAAGCCCATCTCGGCCAGAAGGTCGACCAGGCCGTCATCACCGTGCCCGCCTACTTCAACGACGCCCAGCGCCAGGCGACCAAGGACGCCGGCAAGATCGCGGGCCTTGAAGTGCTGCGCATCATCAACGAGCCGACCGCGGCCGCGCTCGCCTACGGCCTCGACAAGACCAAGGCCGGCACGATCGCCGTGTACGATCTCGGCGGCGGCACGTTCGATATCTCGATTCTCGAAATCGGCGACGGCGTGTTCGAGGTGAAGTCGACCAACGGCGACACCTTCCTCGGCGGCGAAGACTTCGACATGCGCCTGGTCGGCTATCTCGCCGACGAATTCCAGAAGGAGCAGGGCATCAACCTGCGCAACGACAAGCTCGCGTTGCAGCGCCTAAAGGAAGCCGCCGAAAAGGCCAAGATCGAGCTGTCGTCGACGACGCAGACCGAGATCAACCTGCCCTTCATCACCGCGGACCAGACCGGCCCGAAGCATCTGACGATGAAGCTCACCCGCGCCAAGTTCGAGGCGCTGGTCGATGACCTCGTTCAGAAGACCGTCGAGCCCTGCCGCAAGGCGCTGAAGGATGCCGGCCTCACCGCCGCCGAGATCGGCGAAGTGGTGCTGGTCGGCGGCATGTCGCGCATGCCGAAGGTCCAGGAAGTCGTGAAGCAGCTGTTCGGCAAGGAGCCGCACAAGGGCGTCAACCCAGACGAAGTCGTGGCGATCGGCGCCGCGATCCAGGCCGGCGTGCTTCAGGGCGACGTCAAGGACGTGCTGCTGCTCGACGTGACCCCGCTGTCGCTGGGCATCGAGACTCTGGGCGGCGTGTTCACCCGCATCATCGACCGCAACACCACGATCCCGACCAAGAAGAGCCAGGTGTTCTCGACCGCCGAGGACAGCCAGAACGCGGTCACCATCCGCGTCTTCCAGGGCGAGCGTGAAATGGCGGCCGACAACAAGATGCTCGGCCAGTTCGACCTGATGGGCATTCCGCCGGCCCCGCGCGGCATGCCGCAGATCGAGGTGACCTTCGACATCGACGCCAACGGTATCGTCAACGTCTCGGCCAAGGACAAGGCCACGTCCAAGGAGCAGCAGATCCGCATCCAGGCCTCCGGCGGTCTGTCGGAAGCCGACATCGAGAAGATGGTCAAGGACGCCGAGGCCAATGCCGAGGCGGACAAGAAGCGCCGCGAGGCCGTGACTGCCAAAAACGACGCGGATGGACTGGTGCATTCGACTGAGAAGGCACTGGCCGAGCACGGTTCGAAGGTCGCCGAGACCGAGCGCCGCGCCATCGAGGATGCCGTCAGCGACCTCAAGGAAGCGCTGAAGGGCGACGATGCCGAAGCGATCAAGGCCAAGACCCAAACGCTGGCCCAGGCTTCGATGAAGCTCGGCGAGGCCATGTACAAGCAGCAGGCCGAGGCCGACGCCAAGAAGGATGCGGCCAAGGACGACGTCGTCGACGCGGAATTCACCGAAGTCGACGACGACAAGACCAACAAGAAGTCCGCCTGAACCCCGCGAGGGTGATGATGCGGACGGCTTGGACCCTCCACACGCCAACGGCCTCCTCCCTCGCGGGGGAGGCCATCGTGTCGGGCTCGACAAGCCAAGGCACTGATAAAATCGGCACTGATAAAATCGGGGCCGTTACGATCGATCAATTCCCAGCCGTTATTCTGAACACTGCCGTGCAATCCTCTGCCGCGAGGCGGAAGGGTGCTTATATCGCTGCATGGCGACGTTGCTTCGCTCCGACTTGAATCGCGATCGGATAGACCGAGCTCATCATGTCCACGTCCACCAAGCGCTGCTACTACGAAACCCTCGAAGTCGAACGCGATGCCGACGATTCCGCGCTGAAATCGTCGTTCCGCAAGCTGGCGATGAAGTTTCACCCCGACCGTAATCCCGGGGACAACACCAGCGAAGTCAAGTTCAAGGAAATCAACGAGGCCTACGAGGTCCTGAAAGACAAGGACAAGCGCGCCGCCTATGACCGTTACGGCCATGCCGCCTTCGAGCAGGGCGGCGGTGGCGGCGCCGGTTTCGGCGCGGGCTTCGCCTCCTCCTTTTCCGACATTTTCGAAGATTTGTTCGGCATGGCCGGACAGCGCGGGGGCCGTGGCGGCCGCGAGCGCGGCGCCGACCTGCGCTACAACATGGAAATCACGCTCGAGGAAGCTTTTGGCGGCAAGACCGCGCAGATCGAGATCCCGGTCTCGGTCACTTGCGAAGCCTGCTCGGGCATCGGAGCCAAGGCCGGTACCAAGCCGAAGACCTGCTCGACCTGCGGCGGCGCCGGACGCGTACGGCAGTCGCAGGGCTTCTTCACGCTGGAGCGAACCTGTCCGGGCTGCCAGGGCCGCGGCCAGATGATCGAGGACGCCTGCCCGTCCTGCTCGGGTCAGGGGCGCGTCACCCGCGAGCGGACGCTGTCGGTCAACATTCCCCCTGGAGTCGAGGACGGCACCAGGATCAGGCTTGCCGGCGAGGGCGAGGCCGGGGTCCGCGGCGGCCCGCCCGGCGACCTCTACATCTTCCTGTCGCTGGCCCAGCACCAGTTCTTCCAGCGCGACGGCGCCGATCTGCATTGCCGCGTGCCGATCTCGATGGTGACGGCGGCGCTTGGCGGCGAGTTCGAGGTGCCGACCATCGAGAAGGGCAAGACCAAGGTGAAGGTCCCTGCGGGGACCCAGTCCAGCCGTCGATTCCGCATCGCATCAAAAGGCATGCCGGTGCTGCGCTCGCGCCAGATGGGCGACATGTACGTTCAGGTCGTGGTCGAGACCCCGCAAAATCTCACCAAAAAGCAGCAGGAATTGCTGGCCGAGTTCGACAAACTCTCCTCCGGCAACACCCAGCCGGAATCCGAGGGTTTCTTCACCAAGGTCAAGGATTTCTTCGGTAATCGGGCGAGTTGACGCGTCTTGACCGTGCCGCTTTCGGCCTATACGTCTTTATGACCATTTTCTGACACGCCGCGGTCCCGCGGTCCCGGCCGGTCCCGACATGCCATTGCCATCGTCCGCGCGTGCGTTGAAGAAGCCCCGTCTCGATGACGAGGTGCGTTTTCTCCGGTCATGGATCGAAAAGCCCCTGCACATGGGTGCGGTGATGCCGTCGGGCAAGCTGCTGGCCCGGACCATGGCCCATTACGTCGACGTCAATTCGGACGCACCGGTGGTCGAGCTTGGGCCCGGCACCGGCGCCATCACCTCGGCCCTGGTCGAGCGCGGCGTCGATCAGAAACGTCTCGTCCTCGTCGAATACAATCCGGGCTTCTGCGCCCTGCTGCGCGACCGCTATCCGCAGGCCAAGGTGGTGCAGGGCGATGCCTATCGTCTGCGCGACACCCTGTGGAACGTGCTGAGCGCGCCGGCCTCCGCGGTCGTCTCCGGCCTGCCGCTGGTCACAAAACCGATGCTGACGCGGCTGCGGCTCATCCGCGACGCCTTCACGGCCCTGGCGCCCGGTGCGCCCTTCGTCCAGTTCACCTATGCGGTGGTGCCGCCGATTCCGAAATCGCTGCCCGGCGTGTCCACAGAGGCCTCCGAACGGATCTGGATGAACCTTCCGCCGGCCCGCGTCTGGGTGTATCGCAAGGACTAATTCCGCCGGCATTCCTGTTTGCGTGGCGGTCTCGTTTCGCCGAACGCATGGAAGCGGATGTCCGCACCGAAAATTCTGATCATTCCCGGCTCCCTGCGCACCGGCTCGCAAAATGCGAAGCTGGCAGCGGTCGCTGCCTATGCATTCGATCAGGCCGGTGTCGACGTCACCCGGATCTCGCTCGCCGATTTTCCGCTGCCGATTTATGACGGCGACCTGCAGGCCAAATCCGGTGTGCCGAAGCACGCGATCAATCTCAAGCGCATGATCGGCGCGCATCATGGCGTGTTGATCGTCTCGCCCGAATACAACGCCTCGGTGCCGCCGCTGCTGAAGAACGCGATCGACTGGGTCAGCCGCGTGCATGAGCTGCACGAGCCGCGCGGCGAGGTGTTCCGCAACCGCGTCTTCGCGCTCGCCGGCGCCTCGCAGAGCCGGCTTGGCGCGGCTCGCGCGCTGCAGGCGTTGCGGCTGATCCTGACCTCCTGCCACGCCAATGTGATTGCCAGCCAGCTGACGCTCGCCTTTGCCGACCAGGCCTATGACGATATGGACAGGCTGAAGCACGAGGGCGATATCGCCGCGTTGAAGGAACTGGTGCGGCAGTTGATCGACGTTTCCCAACGCATGATGTGAGGTGACATGACGCCAGCCGAGATTGCCCCGAAAGACCGCCTGATCGTCGCGCTCGATCTGCCCAGCGTTGATGCCGCGGAAGCTATGGTCAACCGGCTCGGCGACAGCGTCACCTTCTACAAGATCGGCTATCGGCTCGCTTATGCCGGCGGCTTGCCGCTGGTCGGCAAGCTCGCCGACCAGGGCAAGAAGGTCTTTCTCGATCTCAAGCTGCACGACATCGGCAACACCGTGGCGCAGGGCGTCGACAGCATCACAAGGCTCGGCGCGACCTTCCTCACCGTGCACGCTTATCCGCAGACCATGAAGGGTGCCGTCGAAGGTCGCGGCAGCTCGAACCTGAAGATCCTCGCCGTCACTGTTCTGACGTCCTACAACGAGGACGATCTGCACGCGGCAGGCTTCCGGCTCGGCGTCTCCGAGCTCGTCGAAGCGCGCGCGCAGCAGGCGCAGGTGCTCGGCATCGACGGGCTGGTATCGTCGCCCGAGGAAGTCGGAGCCTTGCGCAAGATCGTCGGCCACCAGATGAGCCTCGTCACCCCCGGCATCCGGCCGGCGGGCGCCGCGAGCGGCGACCAGAAACGCATCATGACGCCGGGCCGCGCGATTGCGGCCGGCGCGGATTATCTCGTGGTCGGGCGGCCGGTGGTGGAAGCCACGGACTCCAGGGCGATCGCCGAGGCCATCCAGGCCGAGATCGCGCAAGCGCTCGGCTAACTACCAACACAGGGAGAAGAACAATGGCAAAAGGCTACTGGATCGGACGCGTCGACGTGAGCAGTGACGAGGGCTACAAGCCCTATGCCGTCGCCAATGGTCCGATCTTCAAGAAATGGGGTGGCCGCTTCGTCGTCCGCGCCGGCAAGTTCACCACCGTCGAAGGCGCCAGCCGCACCCGCAATGTCGTGATCGAATTCCCGGACTACGAGACCGCGATCGCCTGCTACAACTCGCCGGAATACCAGGCCAACATCAAGGTGCGCCAGCCGCACTCCGTCGCCGACCTCATCGTCATCGAGGGCTATGACGGCCCGCAACCGTCAGACGGCTGAGGCGCGAACTCCTCTTATTACTCTTGCCGAAATGCTCGGCCTGCATGGTTCGCCCGGCGATGCAGAGCATCGTCCGGAACGCCCGCCTTGCGGGCTCCTCACCATGAGGGTCTGATATCTTGCCGCAAGACGCGACCTCATCCTGAGGGCCGCCACAGGCGGGCGTCTCGAAGGATGGCCGCAGGCGACCTGCCCCCAATCCCCCTCGGTTGCCGGAACTGCATCCCCCCGCTACAACGGCCGTGAGAGGATCGCACCATGTCCGATATGCGCTTGATCGTTGCTGGAGCCGGCGGCCGGATGGGCCGGGCGCTGACGCGGGCGATTGCCGAGACCAAAGGCGCGGTGCTGGCCGGCGCGCTGGAGGCGCCGGGCTCGGAGCTGCTCGGCAAGGATGCCGGCGTGCTGGCAGGTCTGCCGGCCAATGGCATCAAACTCTCCGGCGATCTCTGGGCGATGTCGAAGGACGCCGACGGCATTCTGGATTTCACCGTGCCCGCGGCGACCCTCGCCAATGTCGCGATCGCCGCCGAGCGCGGCCTCGTGCACGTGGTCGGAACGACCGGCCTGTCGGGCTCCGACAACGCCGTGATCAAGAGCGTCACCAACCGCGCCGTCGTGGTGCAGTCCGGCAATATGAGCCTGGGTGTCAATCTGCTTGCCGCTGTGGTCAAGCGAGTCGCCAAGGCGCTCGACGAGAGCTTCGACATCGAGATCGTCGAGACCCATCACCGCATGAAGATCGACGCGCCCTCGGGCACGGCACTGATGCTGGGCCAGGCCGCAGCTAGCGGCCGCGGCATCGCGCTCGACGAGCATGCAGACCGCGGCCGCGACGGCATCACCGGCGCACGCAAGCCCGGCGACATCGGCTTTGCGTCGTTGCGCGGCGGCACCGCGGCCGGCGATCACAGCGTGAGCTTCCTCGGCGCGTTCGAGCGCCTGACGCTGTCGCATCACGCGGAGGATCGCATGCTGTTCGCCCACGGCGCGCTGAAAGCCGCGCTCTGGGCGCATGGCAAGAAGCCGGGGCACTACTCCATGGCCGACGTACTCGGCCTGTCCGACATCTGAACGAAGCATGATCCGGAAAAGTGTGAAGCGGTTTTCCGACAAGATCATGCTTAAACAACGAACGAAACGGAAAAGCAGTCGATGAGCGAACGTCTTCTCGTGCTGGTGCGGCACGGCCAGAGCGAATGGAATCTGAAGAACCTCTTCACGGGCTGGAAGGATCCTGATCTCACCGAGCTCGGCGTCAAGGAAGCCTCGGAAGCCGGCCGCAAGCTGAAGGCGCAGGGTCTCGTGTTCGACGTTGCATACACCTCGGTCTTGACGCGCGCACAGCACACGCTCGATCTCATTCTCGGCGAGCTCGACCAGAAGGGCCTGTCGACGACGAAGAACCTCGCGCTGAACGAGCGCGACTATGGCGATCTCTCCGGTCTCAACAAGGATGACGCCCGCAAGAAATGGGGCGAGGACCAGGTGCTGATCTGGCGCCGCTCCTACGACGTGCCGCCGCCCGGTGGCGAAAGCCTGAAGGACACGCTGGCGCGCGCGCTGCCGTATTACGTGCAGGAGATCCTGCCCGGCGTGCTCAACGGCAAGCGCACATTGGTCGCGGCTCACGGCAATTCGCTGCGCGCGCTGATCATGGTGCTGGAAAAGCTCTCGCCCGAAGGCATTTTGAAGCGCGAGCTCGCCACCGGCGTGCCGATCATCTACCGGCTCAATGCGGATTCGACGGTGGCATCGAAGCTGGATCTGGCGGGATAAAGACGTTCGCGCGCGACTGAGTCCCGCCAAGCACTCGGTGTCGTCCTGGCTTTCGCCAGGACGACTAAGTGGGGCAGTTTACGCGTGGCAACTCTTACTGCAGCCCCAGCTGCCCGGCCTCCCAGCCCAGCATCGCCTGCTTGCGAGTGATGCCCCAGTGGTAGCCGGTGAGCGTGCCGCTCTTGCCGAGCGCGCGGTGGCAGGGCACGACGAAGGACACCGGGTTCTTGCCGACGGCGGCGCCGACGGCGCGTGACGCTTTCGGGCTGTTGATGTTGCAGGCGATGTCCGAATAGGACACCGCGCGGCCCATCGGGATCTTCAGCAAGGTCTCCCACACCCGCACCTCGAAATCGGTACCGATCATCACCACGCGCAGCGGCTGGTCCGGCCGCCAGAGTTTTGTGTCGAAGATGCGCTGCGCCAATGGTGCGGTACCTTCGTGATCCTCGACGTAAGTTGCGTTCCGCCATCGCCGCGTCATATCGGCAAGCGCCACCTGTTCCTCACCGGGATCGGCGAAAGCGAGTCCCGACAATCCGCGATCGGTCGCGATCACGATCGCGGTGCCGAACGGTGAGTGATGGAAGCCGTAGCGCAAGGTGAGGCCGGCGCCGCCGTTCTTCCATTCGCCCGGCGACATCGCCTCATGGGTGACGAAGAGATCGTGCAGCCGGCCCGGACCCGACAAACCGGAGTCAAGCGCGGCGTCGAGGATACTCGCCGAATCCCTGAGCAAGCCCTTGGCGTGATCGAGCGTGAGCGCCTGCATAAAAGCCTTCGGCGTGATCGAGGCCCAGCGGCGGAACAGATGGTGCAGCTCGTCCGGGGTGACGCCGGCCGCATCCGCCATCGCCTCGATGGTCGGCTGCGTGCGCCATTTTTCGGAGATGAAGGCGATCGCCCGGCGCACGGAATCATAGTCGCGCATCGCGGCGTTCTGGGAGCCCGGCCCGGCCAGGCGCTGGTCATGTATCGCGAGTGTCATCATGCCTGGAAATGTAGGAGGGGGCGGGGTACGAAACCACCCGATTTCCGATCCGCAAATCAGGTCACCGGATTGTAGGTCGGACCGCGCCTGGCGGCATTTAAGGCCTCAACCAAACCCTTGTAGAAACTTGCCTTTTCGTCCGGCCCCAGGAAGCGGGCGATCTGGATCTGGTGACCTCGCGAGATCAGATAGAGGTGCTCGATGCCAAAATCCTCGTCGATTTCCATGTCGAGTCGAACCCAGAGCGGATTGAAGGTCCATTCGACGACCTGGCCATGCTGGCTGACGCGCCGCACGCGCAATTCAGATGGCGTGACCACGATCTCCTCGCTGGCCCGCGCCGCACGGAAATTGGCCTTGAAAGCCCACCAGATCACCAGCACGTCGAGGCCGAAAAAGCCGAACACCGGCCAGGCGCCCATCATCAGGAAGACGAGGCCGGTGACGAAGCTGACGGCGCTCAGGAACAGCATCACGGCGAGGAAGCCGGTGCGGTTCAGCGAGCGGTGCGGCGTCAGGCGCGCGGAAAAGATCTGAGGCTCAGCCTCGCTTGCAGATCGTTCGCGCTCAATTTCATTGCCTGTGCTCATCGTCCCTCAGTATATCCCGATCATGGCGAAAATCACCCGCACGCCGGCCCCCCGCAAAACGTCCGTGCCGAAGAAAAAGGCGAAGGTGGCCGCCGCGAAGCCCAAGGCCCCCGGCAAGAAATCTCTCAAAGCCATGAAACCCTGGACGCCGCCCGAAGTCCGCGAGGCCTTCAGCCGTTTCCGCAAGGCTAACCCGGAGCCAAAGGGGGAGCTCGAGCACGTCAATCCGTTCACGCTGCTGGTTGCCGTGGTGCTGTCGGCACAGGCGACTGACGCCGGCGTCAACAAGGCGACGCGCGCGCTGTTTGCGGTCGCCGACACGCCCCAGAAGATGCTTGACCTCGGCGAGGAACGCCTGCGCGAGTACATCAAGACCATCGGGCTCTATCGCACCAAGGCCAGAAACGTCATCGCGCTGTCGGCGAAGCTGCTCAGCGAGTTCGGCGGCGAGGTGCCGCGCACGCGCGTCGGGATCGAGTCGTTGCCCGGCGCCGGGCGCAAGACCGCCAATGTCGTGCTCAACATGGCCTTCGGCGAGCACACCATGGCGGTCGATACGCATGTCTTCCGCGTCGGCAACCGGACCGGACTTGCGCCCGGCAAGACGCCGCTGGAGGTCGAGCTCGGTCTCGAAAAGGTGATCCCGGCCGAGTTCATGCTGCATGCCCATCATTGGCTGATCCTGCATGGCCGCTATACTTGCCTCGCGCGCAAGCCGCGCTGCGAGGTTTGCCTGATCAACGATCTCTGCCGGTGGCCGGAAAAGACGGTCTGAAAATAGCGTTCGGGAAAGTGGTTTGGAGTCTAGCGTGAGTCAGCAGGAACAAATCTCGCCATCGCCACCTCCTGCTACACCGCCGCCGCCACCGAAGCCAACGCAGCCACCGGCGAGTTCGCTCTGGAGCCGGCTCGCGATTCCGCTGTTCGCGGTGATCGTCGCGCTCGGCTTCGTCGCGCTTGCAACGCAGCGCTTCGACGAATGGGTCGGCAATTCGGTGGTCCAGACCACCAACGACGCCTATGTGCGCGCCGAGCTGACGCGGCTCGCCAGTCGCGTCTCCGGCGAAGTGCTGACCGTCGGGGTCACCGACTTCCAGCGCGTCAAGGCCGGCGATCTCCTGATCCAGATCGATCCTGCCGACTATGAGACGCAAGTCGCGCAGGCCGAAGCGGCGGTCGCCGCTGCGCAGGCCGTGCTCGACAATCTGGCGAACCAGATCGAGCTGCAATATGCGACGATTGCGCAGGCGCAAGCCGCGCGGCTCTCGGCCGAAGCCGTGGAGGTCGAGGCGCGGCAGGAGCAGGAGCGTCAGCAGTCGCTGTCGCAGACCGAATCCGGTACGCGGCAGCGCTTCGAACAGGCGGTCGCAGGCTATGCCAAGGCGCAGGCCGACGTGCGCGCGAGCCGCGCCGTGATCGCGGCCCAGCAGCATCAGCTCGAAGTCCTGCAAGGCACCAGGAAGCAGCGCGCGGCCGATCTCGAAGCGACCAAGGCGACGCTGGCGAGCGCGAAGCTAAAGCTCGGCTACACCAAGATATCCGCGCCGTTCGATGGCGTCGTCGGCGAGCGACAGGTCCAGCCCGGCGACTACGTCAACATCGGCACCAACCTCATCAACGTCGTGCCGTTGCCGAAGGTCTATGTGATCGCGAATTACAAGGAGACCCAGCTTACCCACGTCGCACCGGGTCAGCCGGTCGAGATCACCGTCGACAGTTTCCCGCGCGAGAAGCTGCGCGGCCGGGTCGAGCGCATTGCGCCCGCGACCGGCGCGCAGGTCGCGCTGCTGCCACCGGACAACGCAACCGGCAACTTCACCAAAGTCGTGCAGCGCATTCCCGTGCGCATCCAGTTCGACGACAACCAGCCGCTGCTGGCGCGGCTGGTGCCGGGCATGTCGGTCGTCACCAGCATCGACACCAAGGCCGGCAATGGCGGAAAATGACGATTCCAGTCGCGGACCGCTCTCGCGCGGCGGCGTCGCCCCGCAGCCGCTGTTTGCGGTGGCGGCGGTGCTGCTCGGCTCGTTCCTCGCCAATTTTGACAGCCGGCTGACCACGATTGGCCTGCCGGACCTGCGCGGCGCGTTCTCGCTCTCGTTCGACGAAGGCGCATGGCTCTCCACGGCGGGCATCGGCTCGCAGATCTTCATCGCGCCCGCGGTGGCCTGGCTTGCCACCGTATTCGGCCTGCGTCGCGTGCTGGGTATCCCCAGCCTCGTCTATGCCGCGGTCTCGCTGATCATCCCGTTCGTGCACGACTATCCGACATTGCTCGCGCTCAGCGTCGTGCATGGCCTCCTGCTCGGCACCTTCGTGCCGGCGACGCTGATGATCGTGTTCCGCAATTTACCGATCCGCTGGTGGCTTCCGGCGATCTCGATCTATTCGATCCGCGTCGGCTTCGCGCTCGATACATCGAGCTCGCTGGTCGGCTTCTATGTCGACCATCTCGGCTGGCAATGGCTGTACTGGCAGAGCGTCCTGATCGCGCCGCTGATGGGCCTGATGGTCTATTGGGGCACGCCGAACGAGCCGGTGAATCGCGCTTTGCTGCGCGACGCCGATTGGGGCGGCATGCTGCTGCTCGGCGCCGGCGTCTCGATGATCTATGCCGGGCTCGACCAGGGCAACCGTCTGGACTGGCTGGGGTCGGGGACTGTGATGGCGTTGATCATTGCCGGCGCGGTGCTGGTCGCGGGCTTCCTCGTCAACGAGTCCCTGGTGCGGCAGCCCTGGGCGCATGTGAACGTCTTGTTCTCGCGCAATATCGGCCTGGGGCTGGTCCTGATCCTGCTCTACACGCTGACCAGCCTCTCCAACGCCTCGCTGGTGCCGAATTTCCTCGCCACCATCGCCCTGCTCAGGCCGGAGCAGAGTGGCTTGCTGCTGCTCACCTATGGCGCCTTGCCAATGTTCGTGCTGGTGCCGCTCTCGATCTGGCTGCTGCGGCATTTCGATACGCGCACGGTGGTGGTCGTGGGATTTGCCTGTTTCGCCGCCGCCAATCTCTGGGGCACGCAGCTCAGCCATGATTGGGCGCGCGAGGATTTCGCGGGCATCGTGCTGCTCCAGGCGATCGGGCAGTCGCTGACCTTGCTGCCGCTGATCATCACGCTGCTGTCCAACTCCGATCCGAGCCGTGCGACCTCGTTTGCCGCCTATATCCAGATCATGCGGCTCGGTGGCGCCGAGATCGGCGTCGCGTTGATGGGGACGTGGCTGCGCGTCCGCGAGCAGATCCATTCCTTCTATCTCGGCCAGAATCTCGGTGTCGGCGACGTCGACGTGGTCCGCATGCTGAAACAGCTCGCCGACCATTTTGCGGCCCATGGTGCCGGCTCGGCACAGGCACGCGCGGTCGGTACGCTCGCCGGCCTCGTCCAGCGCGAGGCCAATGTGCTCGCCTATATCGACGGCTTCTGGCTGTGCTTCTGGGTCGCGATGGCGGCGCTCGGCGTCGTCGCCCTAGTCACCCGTGCCCCGCCCGGCCCGTTCACGCCGGCGCCGTTCGGCTTCGCCAGGATGCTGTTGCGCAGATGCGGAGTGCCCCTGACGTAGGTTCAGGATCCAGACGACCCACGCGCCGAGCGACGGTCCGGGTTGGCTCTGACTATAACGTCAGACCACAAGCCCGACGGATGGCGATCTGAACCGGCGAGGGTGGCAACGCCGGGTCGAACTCGCCTGTTGGCAGCAGCGGCGGCTGTGCCATGAAACGCGGGCGCTTCCCCCGGTGAGGTTGCGCGGCGTGAACCAGGAATGGATGGCAGAGATAAACGGTCCCTGCCGCACCGATTGCCAGTTCAACGTCGCAATCTTCCGTAGAAGCGTAACCGTTGGCAGAGATCTGCTCCAGCGTTGCGCCTGCATCGCCATAGGGCAGCAGCTCCCGGGCGATGGTGGCGTTTCCGTATCTTCGTTGGCGCATCCTCAGGGCCTACGCCCGAGAACAGGAAGAGCATTAGCAATGCGCGTCCGCTGCTCTTCACATTGACGCGCCACTGCATGAAATCCGGATTATCGAAGCCGAAACTCATGTCCACATGCCAGCCATCATCACCAGGGGATTCCGGTGAGGGAAAGCGGACCGGAAAAGTTCCGAGCGCATTGGGCGCGATCCAGCGGCGGTCACCCGCGAGTTGGTCATAGGCTTCGTGCAGGATCGGCGTGTTGGCGGCTTCAATGAATGGTGGCGAGGTCTTGGATCCCACCCGAATGACCGGCTGGGTCCAGCTTTCGGGCTCGTGTGGCGATAGACCAATATCCGCCCACAATTCGTCCCTGCATTGTTTCGCAAGGTGCGTGCTGAAGGCGTTCTCGATCTTGATGAAACCGTCGTCGATGAAGTTTAGGACCCGATGAGAGGTCACGCCGATGCGCTCGGTTTTGGGCATTGCACATTTCTCCGTTCGGCCACCGCGTCAGCGCAGCCGTCTTGATCTGATTGGCGCGATACGCCGGAACGACTTGGTCGCTCAGATCAGCGGGAAGAATGTGGACATGAAAATCATGCTGCGTACCTTACGGCGGCGGAGAGCAAAATCAAGACAAGCGGGACGCAGAGCGCCTCTACGAGGGGGCGTCGTACGAGCGCGCCGCCAAGTCCGCTTGACCTACCGCATCTGCCGCGCCGGCTCGATCAGCTCGGGCCGCGGACCTGACAGCCGCTTGTGCATGTGAACCATGAAGGCCATGGCGAAGATCGGCGTCGCCAGATTGACGATCGGGATCGAGACGAAGGCTGCGATGAACAGGCCCGCGGTGAAGATGGTGGCGGCGTTGTCGCGCCGCATCGCCTTGGCTTCCTCCGGCGAGCGAAACCGCATCGCCGCGAGCTCGAAATATTCGCGGCCGAGCAGCCAGGCCGTGGCGAGGAAGAAGACCAGGAAACCGGCGCCGGCGAAAAGCACCAGCGGTAATGCGACCAGATAGACCAGGATCGTCAGCAGCGCGGTCTTGACGCCCTCGTAGATCGCCTGGCTGAACGGCAGCGCGATCCCCGGCCGCTCCGCCGGATAGTGCTCGCGCTCGACGATGTCGGCGACGTCGTCGACGAACACGCTCGCAACCAGGGAGGTGATCGCGGGCATCAGGAACACAGCCCCGAACACGACGCCGAGGCCCGCGGCGATCGAAATGATCCAGGACAACACCTCGAGCGATGAGTGCCAACCCGGACCGAGCAGGCCTTCCAGCCACGCCTCGCCATAGGTCGCAAACCAGCTCAGCAGCCGCTGCAAGCCGATCGCCAGCACGATGATCAGCACCAGTGCGACGCCGATCGACCGCCACAGGATCGAGCGCATCGGCGGCGAGATCATTTGTGACAGCGCCTTGACGGCGGCATCCAGCATGGGAGTTCCTCTCACGAAATCACCCGCGAGAGGTAGACACCCCGGGCCACTTCGGCAAGGGAGATCGGCGGCACCGCTTATGGCCGGATTGACCGCTGGCATCAACGAAGCCACGATGAATTCGGCAAGACCGTTGCTCCACCAACCCGCTTGACAACAAGCGGAACCAGCGCGGCAAAGGAACAGGCGCATATGGCGATGGAAGAATCGGCGGACGGATTGCCGCTTGCAGGCGTGCGCGTGGTCGAGATGACCCACATGGTCATGGGCCCGACCTGCGGCATGATCCTGGCGCAGCTCGGAGCCGACGTGATCAAGGTCGAGCCGCCTGCGGGCGACAAGACCCGGAGCTTGGGGGGCATGGGGACCGCCTTTTTCCCATTGTTCAACCGCGGCAAGCGCAGCGTGGTGCTGGATTTCGAGAAGACTGAGGATCGCGACACCATGCACCGGCTGCTGGCGACCGCCGACGTGTTCCTTGAGAATTTTCGCGACGGCCAGCTCGGTAAGCAGGGGCTTGGCGCGGACGAATTGCGCCGCCGGCATCCGGGTCTGATCATTGCCGGCCACAAGGGATTCCTCTCCGGTCCCTACGAGCACCGCCCCGCGCTCGACGAGGTGGTGCAGATGATGGCGGGCCTTGCCGCCATGACCGGCACCAGCGAAAAGCCCCAGCGCGTCGGCTCGTCCGCCAACGACATCATGGGCGGCATGTTCGGTGTGATCGCGATCCTCGCGGCGCTCTATCAGAAGCGCGGAGGAAAACGCGACGGCGCCGACATCCGCATCGGCCTGTTCGAGAACTGCCTGTTTCTGGTTGCCCAGCACATGGTCGAATACGAGATGACCGGGAACAAGCCGCGCTCGATGCCGGAGCGCGAGCATGCCTGGCCAATCTATGACATCTTCGAGACCGCCGGCGGCGAGCGCATCTTCATCGGCGTCGTCACCGAAGGCCATTGGCAGAGCTTTTGCCGCGAGTTCGGCCTGACTGAATTCCTCGATGATCCCGCCTTGCGCACCACGACCGATCGCATCCTGGCGCGTGGCCGGATCATTCCGCGCGCGGCCGGGATCATCAGGCAGTGGGACGTGGCAAGACTGTCCGAGAGGCTCGATGCGCTCAACATCTGCTTTTCGCCGATCAACCGGCCCGAGGATCTCTTCACCGATCCGCATGTGCTGCGGCCGGGCGGGCTCGTCAACAATGTCACCGCCGACGGCAAGCCGTTCCGGGTGCCGGCGCTGCCGATCGAATGGAACGGCAGCCATATCGGCGAAGGCCTGAGGGTCGCGCCGCTCGGCGCCGACACTGCCGCCGTTCGCGCCGAGATCGACAATGAAAATGAAGATGTCACGTCAAAAACAACAGGGAGGCGCGGATGAGCCGGATTCAGGAGATTTACCCCGCAGAACGCGTCAGCCTGCGCGAAGTCGGCCTGCGCGACGGGCTCCAGCTCGTGAAGAAAATTCCGTCCACCGACGCCAAGCAACGCTGGGTGCGCGAGGAATATGCCGCTGGCGTGCGGCATTTCGAGGTCGGCTCGTTCCTGCCGGCGAAGACTTTTCCGCAATTCGTCGATGTTCGTGATGTCGTCGCGACCGTCGCTTCATTGTCCGGCGCGCATGGCATCGCGCTTGCGCTCAACGAACGCGGCGTGAACGAGGCGCTGGAATCCGGCGTCGGCGAAATCGCCTCCGTGGTCTCTGCGACGGAAGAGCACAGCCAGGCCAATGCGCACCGCTCGCGCGAGTCCGCCATCGCCAATCTGAAACGCCTGTGCGAGATGCGCGATGCCACCAGCCACAAGCCGCTCGTCAACGCGGCGATCTCGATGGCGCTGGGCTGCTCGATCACCGGGGCGGTCGACCCTGCAGAAGTGCTGCGGCTGGTCGACAAATGCCTCGAAGCCGGTGTCGATTTCGTCGGCATCGCCGACACCGTGGGCTATGCCGGGCCGAAGCAGGTGGCGGAGCTGACGCGCGCCGCGGTGAAGCTCGCAGGGTCGAAGCCGATCTGCATCCATCTACACGATACCCGCGGCATGGGCATCGCGAACGCGGCCGCGGCGCTCGACGAAGGCGCGCGGATCCTCGACGGCTCGCTCGGCGGCCTCGGTGGCTGCCCCTTCGCCCCCGGTGCGACCGGCAATGTCGTGTTCGAGGATCTCGTGTTCCTGTGCGAGAGCAAGGGCTTTGCGACCGGCATCGATTTGGAGAAGCTGATCACGGTGCGCAGGATCCTGCGCGAGGAGATGCCGAACGAGCAGCTCTACGGCGGCCTCGCTCGGGCGGGATTGCCGGGTGGGAGCGCGGCGAAGGCGGCTTAAATCCGCAAGCGGAACGCCCTTCCCTTCTCCCCCTTGCGGGAGAAGGTGGCGCGAAGCGCCGGATGAGGGGTCTCTCTCCGCAAGCTCGAAGGAAAGTAGTCGCGGAGACATACCCCTCACCCGTCTCGCCGCTTCGCGGCGAGCCACCCTCTCTCACAAGGGGAGAGGGGAACGCACCGCCTGCGCGGCAAATCTACTCATGCCGGTGCGCGTGCTGGCGTGCCTTCGTCGGCTCCGCTTCGTCCAGGCTACGCGCATCTTACCGCGTTTCGTGAACGGTGCGAGAGAGAAGGCGCTCGCTCACAGCCGCGTTGCCCGTAGCCGCAGCGCGTTTCCAACGACGCTGACCGAGGACAGCGCCATCGCGGCCGCGGCGATGATCGGCGACAGCAGCACGCCGAACGTTGGATAAAGGATTCCGGCCGCGATCGGAATGCCTGCGGCGTTGTAGATGAAGGCAAAGAACAGGTTTTGCCGGATGTTGCTCATCGTCGCCTGCGACAATTTTCGCGCACGCACGATGCCGGTCAGATCGCCCTTCAGCAAGGTGACGCCGGCGCTCTCCATCGCCACGTCCGTGCCGGTGCCCATGGCGATGCCGACTTCGGCTGCGGCCAGCGCTGGCGCGTCGTTGACGCCGTCGCCAGCCATCGCGACGCTGCGGCCGGCCTTCTGCAGCTTTGTCACCACCGCGCTCTTCTGATCCGGCAGCACCTCGGCCTCGACATCGGCGATGCCGAGCCTGCGCGCGACAGCCTCCGCCGTCGTGCGGTTGTCGCCGGTCAGCATGATGACCTTGATGCCTTCGGCCGCGAGTGCCTTCAGCGCCTCCGGCGTGGAAGCCTTGACCGGATCGGCGATCGCGAACAGGCCGGCGAGCCGGCCGTCGACGGCCATGTTGATCACGGTCGCGCCATCGCCGCGCAGCCGTTCGGCCTCGCCATCGAGCGTTTTGGTGTCGATGCCGATCGACATCAGATATTTGGCATTGCCGAGCACGATGGTTTTGGCGTCGACCTTGCCGGTGGCGCCCTTGCCTGTCGGCGAATCGAATTGCTCGACCTGGCCCAGCGCGAGCTGCTTCTCCTTCGCCGCGCGCATGATCGCGTCGGCCAGAGGATGCTCGCTGGCGCGCTCCACGCTGGCGGCCAAGCGGAGGATGTCATCTTCCGCAAAGCCGGCCGCCGGCACGATCGCGACCACCTTCGGCTTGCCCTCGGTCAGCGTGCCGGTCTTGTCGACCACCAGCGTGTCGATCTTCTCCATCCGTTCCAACGCCTCGGCGTTCTTGATCAGCACGCCTGCCTGCGCGCCGCGGCCGACGCCGACCATGATCGACATCGGAGTCGCCAGGCCAAGCGCGCAGGGGCAGGCGATGATCAGCACGCTGACGGCGGCGACGAGGCCGAAGGCCAGCCGCGGCTCCGGTCCGAACCAGGCCCAGGCTGCGAACGCGATGACGGCAACGGCGATCACCGCCGGCACGAACCAGCCCGCGACCTGGTCGGCGAGACGCTGGATCGGCGCGCGCGAGCGCTGCGCGTCCGCGACCATCTGCACGATCTGCGACAGCAGCGTCTCACGCCCGACCTTCTCGGCGCGCATGATGAAGCTGCCGGACTGGTTGAGCGTGCCGGCGATCACCTTCGCGCCCGTCTCCTTGGTGACCGGCATGGATTCGCCTGTTACCAGCGACTCGTCGAGCGAGGAGCGGCCTTCCAGAATGACGCCGTCGACCGGCACTTTTTCGCCCGGCCGCACGCGCAGGCTGTCACCGGCATGAAGGGCGTCGATTTCGACCTCATGCTCGCTACCGTCGGCATCGACGCGGCGCGCGGTCTTCGGAGCGAGCTGCAGCAGCGCCTTGATCGCACCTGAGGTCGCGTCGCGTGCGCGCAGCTCCAGCACCTGCCCGAGCAGCACCAGCACGGTGATGACCGCCGCGGCCTCGAAATAAACCGCGACCGCGCCTTCATGGCCGCGGAAGGTGGCCGGGAAAATCTGCGGCGTGATGGTGCCGATCAGGCTGTAGACATAGGCGACGCCCGTGCCCATCGCGATCAGCGTGAACATGTTGAGGTTGCGCGTCAGCAGCGACTGCCAGCCGCGGACGAAGAACGGCCAGCCGGCCCACAGCACCACTGGCGTTGCAAAGACGAGCTGGATCCGATTCGACAGCGTCGCATCGATCCAATTGTGCGGGCCCGCGAGATGGCCGCCCATCTCCAGCACGACGGCCGGCAGCGCCAGCGCGCCGCCGATCCAGAACCGCCGCGTCATGTCGGCAAGCTCGGGATTGGGACCGGTCTCCAGGCTCGCCACTTCCGGCTCCAGCGCCATGCCGCAGATCGGGCAGGTGCCGGGTCCGGCCTGGCGGATCTGCGGATGCATCGGGCAGGTGTAGATCGTGCCTGCGGGCATCTCGGGCTCGGGTGTCTTGTCCTTGGCGAGATATTTTGCGGGGTCGGCGGCGAATTTGCTGCGGCAGCCGGCCGAGCAGAAATGGAAGGTCGCGCCGTGATGATCGAAGCGGTGCTTGGACGTCGCGGGATCGACCGTCATGCCGCAGACGGGATCGCGGACTTTTGCCGCGGCGCGGTGGTCATGCGCGTGATAGCCGTGCGCGCCGCAGCATGAGGCAGCCGCGGGCTTCTCGACCGGGACAGCCTTACTGGAACAGCCGCAGCCGGAATGTGTTTCCGGCTTGCGATGGTGCTCGTGTTCGGCGTCGTTCATTGCCACGCTCCGGCCTTGCAAGTGATACCCCAGGGGGGTATATAGTCCGCATGCGCAAGGACATCAAGGCATCCGTCGGAAAACGTCTCGGCCGGATCGAGGGGCAGGTTCGCGGCCTCTCGAAAATGGTCGAGGAAGACCGCTATTGCATCGACATCGTCACGCAGATCTCGGCGGTGCGCGCCGCGCTGCGCCGGGTCGAGGAAGAGGTTCTGAAAGATCACGTCGCCCATTGCGTCGAGCATGCGATCGCGAGCGGCGACAAGGCGGACCAGCGCGAGAAGATCGCGGAGCTGATGGCGGTGATTGGGCGGGCGGAGCGGTAGATCGCCGTCATTGTGAGGAGCGTAGCGACGAAGCAATCCAGACTGCTCAGGCAGAGACCTGGATTGCTTCGCTGCGCTCGCAATGACGATAGTGGAGCGACGGCTACGCCGCCCGTTCGCGCGCCCGACCGCGCCGCCTTGGGCGGTCCATGGCCAGCTTCTTCAGCCGCCGGAAGCGCTCCGAGACGGTGACGCGATCGACCGTCTCCGCTGGGTGCGCGCTCACTTCTTCAGCCGGAATCGGCGCCTCTTCGTCAATCGTTTCAGGAACGAGCGGCGGCGCACGGAACGTTTCTGGAAACACACCGAAGGTGCCGGCTACCTCCTCGAGCGGCTTCTGCTTGTCGGCCCAGTGCAAGGCGGTGTAGTCGAAGCCGTGCACGATGGTGGGTTTGACGACTTCGAAATAGGGCGAGATGTCGAAGTCGCGGGGCATGTAGAGCGAGGAATCGCGGATGTGCAGGATCTCGCGGCGGGCAGCACGGCTGCCGGCCTTGGTGATCTTGGGCAGGATCGGGTAACGCACGGCGTCGAACGCTTGCGCGATCAGGGCCGAGCAGATGATCTTGGTGGGATCGCCCGAGCCGATCGAGATCATGCGCCGCCGCCAGCGCTGCGGGATCGGCAGCGGAAACAGAAAGCGCATCAGGTCGACGATGTTCTTGGTGTCGTAGCCGAAGCCGATGCGGTTGATTGCATAGCGGCAGACCGTGGTGCGGTCCTCATAGGACAGCCCGACCGGGCGGCAGACGCGGGTGTGATAGGGAAAATATTTCGACAGCGGCGCGGAGGTGACGCCTTCGCCGATATTGGCCTCGATCAGCACGTGCGGCTCGCCGTCGGGCTCTTCCGCACCCTCGATCGGGCCGACATAGAGTGCGCCGTGGGACCAGGTCGACTGCGTCAGATATTTGATGATGCCAGAGATGCGGTTGTTGCCCTCGACCAGCAGCACGTCGCCGGGCTCGATGACGCCGCGCAGATGCTCCGGGTCGCTCGGCGTGAACGGCTCATAGCCCGGCACCTCCTTCGAGAGGTACGCGGCAATCAGCTTGCCGACTGAGTCCAGGACCGTCCCCATTTCAAAACTCCCCCACGGCCTTTTCCGGCCGTCTTTTTCTCTTCTCTACCATGGTCGGAACGTGTTGCAATTCGGTTCATCGATTTGTGACATCAAGCACGATTGATTCACCATGATGGTTGCCGCGCAACATCAGATACGGCAAGGTTCGCTAGCTGTTCCCGTTTGCCGCAAGTCTCCGGAAACCATGACATGACAATCACGCGCCGCAGCTTCCTATCGGCGTCGGCGGGCCTTGCCGCGATGCCGGTCCTGCGCGCAACCGCCGCGACCCTGCCGCGCGAGGCTGACATTGTCGTGATCGGCGCGGGCGCGGCGGGAATTGCCGCGGCGCGGCGTATCATGGCGGCCAATCGCAAGGTCGTGGTGGTGGAGGCTGCGTCGCAGATCGGCGGCCGCTGCATCACGGATACGACCACCTTCGACACGCCGTTCGATCGCGGCGCGCGCTGGATGCACAATCCCGACACCAATCCGATGATCCGGCTGGCGCGCAGTGCCGGGCTCGACGTTCTGCCGGCGCCCTCAGGCCAGAAGATGCGCATCGGCCGCCGCAACGCACGGGCCGGCGAGACCGAGGAGTTCCTGGCGGCGTTGGTCCGGGCCAACCGCGCCATCGACGAGGCCGCGCGCGGCAAGCTCGATACCGCCTGCGCCTCGGTGCTGCCGAAGGATCTCGGCGACTGGGCCGGGGCGGCCGAGTTCATGTTGGGTGCGAGCTTCGCCGGCAAGGACCTGAAGGAGCTGTCTGTGATCGACAAGGCGCGTGCACAGGATCGCAACGCCGCGATCGCCTGCCGCCAGGGCCTGGGGACCCTGATCACCAAACTGGGTGAGCAGGCGCCGGTCGCACTGTCGACACCGGCGAGCCGGATCGTCTGGAGCAATCGCGACGTCAGCGTGGAGACACAGGCCGGCAGGATCGCCGCCCGCGCGGCCATCATTACGGTCTCGACTAATGTCCTGACCTCGGGCGCGATCAAGTTCGGGCCTGACATTCCGAAGCGCACGCTCGATGCCGCATCAAAGCTCACGCTCGGGAGCTACGATCACATCGTGCTGCAGCTACCGGGCAATCCGCTCGGCCTGTCGCGCGACGACATCCTGATCGAGCAGAGCAACTCGACGCGCACGGCGCTGATGTTCGCCAATATCGGCGGCTCCTCGCTGTGCTCGATCGATGTCGGCGGCTCGTTCGGCCGTGATCTCACCCAGCAAGGCGAGAAGGCGATGACGGCCTTCGCCAGAGAATGGATCACGAAGCTGTTCGGCAGCGAGGTCGCCGCAGCCGTGCAGAAAGCCAGCGTGACGCGCTGGAACGCCTCGCCGTTCGTGATGGGTGCGATGTCGGCGGCCTCGCCCGGCGGTCAGTTCTCGCGAAGAATCCTCGCCGAGCCGATCGGCAACATGTTCCTCGCCGGCGAAGCCACGCACGAGACGCTCTGGGGCACCGTCGACGGCGCCTGGGAAAGCGGCGAGCGCGCCGCGGACGCGGCCTTGCGCAAGATCGGCGCGCTCAAGGACGAGCCGGCCGACGTCCCGACGCAGTCCACGAAGAAGCGGCGAGCGCCGCGGCAATAGGCAATTGACCTGGACAAGCGCAGCGCAGAGCCAGGACCCATGACCCCAGAAGTCGTTTGGCGAAGACTTGTGGTGGCCAGCTCGCGCTACAAACGCTGGGGTAATGGGTCCCCTGAGTTCACAAACGAAGTGCAACACTTCCATCTGGAGGTGTTGCCATGGGGCGGACTTACAAACAGCTCTCCCTTGACGAT
>NZ_JADPIX010000078.1:0-4559 GCF_023073155.1 Bradyrhizobium sp. 45
GGCGCTCCAAATCGCACACGATCGTCCCGTATCGATGGTTTCTCCGGAACGCCCAGTCATCGATGCCCACAACAAGCAATGGATCTGTCGGCATCGCCGTCCGCCGGCGGACCACCCGCAGCAAGGTATCGTTGCTGACGGGCAGCATGAGCCGCTTGGCGAAGCTTGCCGCCGGCCGGCCGCCGAGCGCCAACCCCAAGTGATGGACGATGTATTCCAACCGTGCCGTCCGGCGCCGTCGAAGCGGGACGATGTCTTCTCCAAACCGCTCCGCGAAGATCCGCCGGCGGCAATGCGGCACCTCACATGTGAAGCGCCGCGTGAGCAATCGGAGGCGCACCCTTCTGCCCGCTGACGGCAAATCAGCCACGTGCCGGATGTATCGGCTATGGATTCGGCGCGACGCTGTCGCGCACAAAGGGCATTGGGCCTCCGCAGCCTCTGACCGAACAGCCAGAATAACCGAATCCATTGAGTCACTTACACCATCAAACACCAAACCACTCGGTACTAGCGATGAGATTTGAAAGCCCGTCCGCATGGCGCTGATTCTCCGTTTGAGAACCACAGTCGCCCGGCAAACTTCATCGGAAATGAGTCAGACCCAAAATTGGACGCCGATGAGGGGGCAAATTTGCAAACGATGACGTAATTGCGGTCGGCGCTCGTGGCATGCAAGCCGCATTATCGTCGAGCCCTCGCAATCACCTGATTCGAAGGAGCTCCCATGAAGCAGTACGTCGGGCTGGACGTCTCACAGAGAGAAACCGCCGTATGCGTTGTCAACGAGACTGGCCAAGTAATCTTCGAAGGAAAAGCCAAGTCTAATCCTGGTGCCTTGACCGACCTGCTTCGCAACATGCGCCTCAAGCCGAGCGTATCGGCTTCGAGACGGGTGCGATGGCGAGTTGGCTATGGCATGAACTCCGCAGGGTTGAGCTTCCGGTGGTCTGCATCGACGCTCGGCATGCGCACGCAGCTTTGTCGGTCCGTATGAACAAGAGCGGTCAGAATGATGCGCGAGGCCTTGCAGAACTGGTGCGAGTGGGATGGTATCGAGAGGTCAAGGTCAAAAGTGAGGAAAGCCAAAAGATCCGAGCGATCCTTGTCGCCAGATCTCGGCTAGTGTCGATGCGCCGAGACATTGAGAACCAGATTCGTGGCTTGATCAAGGAATCTGGATTACTATTCCCTCGCGCGATCGGCCAACAGTTCCGCAACCAGGTCAGCGAATTCTTAGGCGCTGATCATTTACTCCTCAACGTGATATCGCCGCTGCTCTCGATCCATGAGAACATCTGTCGAGAACAGGAAAAGTTCGACAACGAGGTCCGCCAGTTGGCGAAGCTGGACGAGACGACGCGGCGACTGATGACGGTCCCGGGTGTCGGCGTCGTCACGGCCCTAACGTTCCGCCACACGATCGATGATCCCTCGCGCTTCCGATCGGCGTCGACAGTCGGCGCTTACCTCGGCCTTACGCCGCGACGTAGCCAATCCGGCGAAACCGACACCAACGGAAAGATATCTCGACGGGGCGACCGGCTTCTCCGAACTTACTTGTTCGAGGCCGCCACTGTCCTTCTTTATCGAACCAAAAAGTGGTCTTCTCTAAAGGCCTGAGGCATGAAGCTCGCCAACCGGATCGGCATGAAGAAGGCAAAGGTCGCAATTGCCCGAAAGATCGCCGTGATTCTCCACTGCATCTGGGTCGATGGCACATCGTTCGACTGGGTCCAGCCGAAGCCAATCTAATATTTGCTCGCAAGTTCCTGGTCCGGTCCGCCGGACTGGCGATGTCCCGCTGGGATGGTGGTTGTGGTGACCTCGGTCAATCGGCTGGTGGCGGTTCGCCCGCACTCCGCTGCAGACGTTGAGGCGCCCGATCCGGACATCATCATGAGGCGCTCGCGACCTCGGAAAGGACCATGACCCCATCTACGACATCAACCCAACTCGCTGAAGCCGCCAACGATGTCGATTGCCAATCCCGCTAGGCAATCGTCTCGCCATCCGCGATCGCTCCGTCTCCGCAACCTGACCAGCTCCGACGGAGCAATCGCTACGGGCGTGTCACTGGAGAGAGGAAGAATGGTAACTTGACAACAAACCGCAATTAAAGGGCCGATCTCCTCCAGAAGAATGTTCAAGGCGCTCGGGCCTTCTAAGCACGCGATCGGCCATACCGGAAGGGCGGCAAAAGCACTGGGTGAAGAGGTCAAGAACCGGATCATCCCGCAGTACACCGGGAGCTTTGATCGGGCGAGCCTTTGCGGCGCTCGGGTTTCGGAGGACTCTCTCGAACGCGAGGCAATCTGCACGTCTTTGCGCCCGATGATCCGAGCTGGACGCCATCGACCTTCCAACGTCAAAACCCGCGTGAAAAAGTCCGGAATGCCGAATGGGCTGCTCACGTTGAGAGACGCCCCCCGTTTTAGAGACGTTGCGGACTAGGCACGGTACTGCATTTGGCCCCGAATTCGATCAATCCGGGCTAGAACCTTCTCTCGTGACGATAGCTGTCGATTTCAAATATATGATTTAAATTCGTTTAAAAATGTGATTTAATCATAACAACGAAACGTTGTAAGTCATTTGGACGCATCTCCGCGGCAACCTGCGGACCACGAGGGAGGTTCACATGGCTGTTCTCTTTGGCGACACAAGTGGATCACTCACGGGCCGACAGCATGGCGTAGCGCAAACACTGGTTGGTTCCGATCCGACAAACACACTGTTCGGGGATGCTGGCGTGGACTTGCTCGGCCGCGCGATCGGCGGCAACGACACGTTGCTGACGTCCGGCTCTGGAAGCCTATATGGTGATGCGGGCGGAAACATTTCTGATCATGCCCGGGGCGGCAGCGACACGTTGTCCGCTCAAGTATCGGCGCCCGCTATCATTCCCGGCGAGACCTTCAGCCTGGATATGTACGGTGATGCTGGAGGCAACATTTCGGACTGGGCCATTGCGGGCAATGACATGTTCAATGTCGAATTGCCCCTGGCCTTTACGCCCGGAGTGAGGGTGAATGCCTATGGCGACGCTGGCGAAACATTGTCTGGTCAGTCCCAGGGTGGTGACGACAACTTCGGCGTCACTGCTGGCGGACATCAAACAATTATCGTGTATGGAGATGCGGGTGGAAACCTGATCAATTGCGCGGTCGGCGGTAATGACACATTCGTTGGTCACATCGGACCGGATGGCAGTTTTGTGTTCTATGGCGACGCTGGCGGAGGCTTGCTCGGGCATACCCGGGGCGGCAATGACAGCTTCACTGCGAGCGGATCCGAGTACAACAACTATCTCTATGGTGACGCCGGCGGCGACATGGCCGGTCATGCGGCCGGCGGCAATGATAGTTTCGCTGTGAGCGGGATTAATCCGTTCAATTTTGTCTTCGGCGATGCCGGTGCAAATATGTCCGCTTCCGCCGCCGGGGGAAACGACACGTTCGACGACTCTAGCGACGCAACACTCGCTGACCGAAATGTCTTTTCCGGCGATGCTGGCGGGAACATGTCCGGCTCTGCCCACGGAGGGGACGACACGTTCAACAAGACCGGCTTAGGAGGAAGTACGTTCTATGGCGAAGTCGCGGGCGACATGTCTGGTCGTGCCCAGGGCGGCAATGACACATTCCAGGCCTCGGGCACGCAAAACCAAAATCTCTTCTACGGCGATGCCGGCGGCAATATGGGCGATCAGGCCGTTGGCGGCGACGACACCTATTTCGGTGGCAACGTATTTTCCCAGCTCATCAATCAAGCATATGGCGATGCGTCGACTATGTCGGGCCGCGCGCATGGCGGCAATGACACCCTGGTCGGCGGCAATGATCCGAATCCGCATGCCGTGGGCAGCTACGAGACCATTCTCGTCGGCGATGCCCAATCCATGTCCGACTACGCGCGCGGCGGCAACGACAGGCTGGTTAGCGGCACGGGAAACGATGACATATGGGGCGATGCCCAGATGATGCTCGGCTTTGCCCAAGGAGGGAACGACACGTTCGTGTTCGATTTCGATAACGGGCACGATAAAGTCGAAGACTTCGGACAGGGACTCTCGAATCAGGGCGCCGATCACATCGACGTCTCTGCGCTCGGTATCGAGAACTTCAGCGATCTGAGCTTCTCACCGTTCGATCCTGTCACGCACGAGAGCACGGTCACGTTCAGTCCAGGCAACGATGTGGTGGTGCATAGCCAGCAAGCACTCAGACCTCAGGATTTTATCTTCGCGCCACATCAAGACGGTTTGTTGGCCTGAGCCGTCGCTCAAGACCGCCCGCACGCTCGACATACATTCAGCCTCGTGCCTACTTCAGGGCGCGACGAGGTTATCGGGTTATGGTCGGTCCCAGACAGCGTTCGGTCCCATCCCGTCGTGCTGCATTGTTTTCCGTGTGGACACGCGAAGCTGAAAGTTGCTGCGGTGCAGGTCCGGTTGTGGACCCAAAGCGGACTCCAGCGCATCGCGCTGCCCCTGAGGGAGTAGCGAAGCCTCGAATAGCCTTGGAGCAACTTATGGGCGCACTTTCGTGACCGAGCCC
>NZ_JADPIX010000036.1:0-4533 GCF_023073155.1 Bradyrhizobium sp. 45
TGATCATCGTCTGCCATCACAAGGTGTCCACCTATTTTGGTGGACACCTCATGCATCAGAGCACTCAAAAGCAAAAGGTGCAGGGAAATTCGCGCTTACCCACGACTTGGGAGATGTGTGGCTTAATTTCGTTAAGCTTCTCGAATGCGCGTTCGAGCTCGCCGTCGGTGAGCGGCTAGATGTGTTTGTGTGCGACACCGGCGGAAGCGAGGGCAAGCTGGATGTTATACTTACCGGTAGAGGCGAACAGCCCCGCGGCCCCGGAAACTTCTTAACGTTCCAGAAATCCACCCGATGTTGCGGCCCGCCGTCCGGAAAGGCGTGCCGACTATAAGCGAGCACCATTGCGATTGATTCAATCGCGACTGCGTCTTTGAAACCTGTGTGCTCCGGCGTGCTCTCAAGCGACTCTATTTCCCAAGGCCATAATCGATCGGCACGAATATCCCAGCTTCGTGCATTTCTGGGTAGTTCATTGGCGCAACATAGGCGATGTCCCAATCTACGCGACCGGCCTCGTGCATTGCCTTGACCTGCGGCTCGGCTAGGTCGGCAACTACATCAACCACATTTATTCTAGTAGCCTTCTTAAACGGCTCATAGACATCTCGCCGAACACCGTCCGTGAAAGAGCCGCCCCAACTGAAAACTACGACTTCGCCACTTCCGGCAAGCTTTCCTGTACCCATGCGTTAGTCGCCTCGGCCAGGAAAGGTGGGCTTAAGAAGGCCGCGCTTGACCTCAACAGTGATCGGCGGCTCAAGTTACCGAATGAGGGGTGGTCAGAATCCTGCTTGGACATGATATTTCCTCTCTGTCGAAGAACTGAATCCGTTGCGCTGCAAATTTTCGAGAGCTGAGCCGCAAGTAAGGACCGGAAGATCACCGGCTGTTGTGGGCCTTTCCGGCGCATTATCGGTGGCAAACATCGACGCGACCGCTTCTTGTCAATTTGGGCGCCCGCCCCAAGGCTCCTTTGGAGGTGGTCTATTTCGGACTGAGGAAGCATCTAGTAAGCTTTTTACATTGAGTGCGGCCGTGCGATTAGCCGGGGGCGAATGTAAGGGACGTGCCAGAGCAGAAAAAACGCGCTCTTCGCCGGTCATGAAGTCGGGGCCGAAAAATGGGCCTTGCTCGCCTCCGTCGTGGCCGCCTGCAAGCTCAACGATGTAAACCCCGTCGCCTATATCGCCGAAACGCTTGAATCCATGATCGCCGGTCATCCTCAAAGCAAAATCGAGCACCTTATGCCATGGCGATTCTTCAAGGAAGACGAAAACGCAGAACCGTCGCGAGTGGCACGTGAATATCAAGCGACAAAGATGCTGTCAGACAACAGCAGATGGAATTAGCCGCTGGTCTCCCGGAGAGGAGTTGGGCTGGGAGCCGATTGCTATAGAACCTAAGTTGTCCGCCACGCAATCCAACGCTCCTGGATGTGATCCGCGTTGGTCTTGCCGTGGGGTCGTTTGGCCACGAGCCAGGCGATGTCTTCGACCAGGACCTTCGAAGCGTTCTCCGGATTTACGCTGACCTGCGACATCAGCTCGGCCGACAGGTACTTGAGCTGGTTTGCATTTGGTCCAGGATAATTGGTAGCCTCAGTCCACCTGCCGCAATCTGCGCGCGATTCAAGAACGCAACCAGCTTTTGTGCGCTCGCCGTATTAGGTCCGCCTTTCAAAATCGCGGCGTAGTCCCAACCCATCGCGGCCCCTTGATTGCCGCGCCCTGGCGTACCGCCGCGAACGCACGACCGATCTCGCTATCTGGCCTTACCAGAACGGTGTGGTGCTGGATTTCTCGCGGCCGGGAAAACCTACGGACAACAGCTTCATCGAATCATTTAACGCCAAGTTCAGAAGCGTGCGCCTGAACACGCACTGGTTCCTGAGCGTTGACGACGCGTGGCAGAAAATGGAGGATTGGCGTAGAGACTACAACCGCGCATCAGAACACCCGTCTGTCCATTTTGTTGAAGAGAAGAGACTTTGCTGATCGGGATGCGGTCCCGCGGGTATCTTGGGTTCTGTCGCGCTCGTTCGGCGATAGATTGAGCGGCAGTTGTTATCAGGGAGGCGCGGGCGAAGATCCACGGGCCGTCCGATAGCGGAGGGAAGGCTTCGATTTCGCCGGCTTCAGCGGCCAGCCGGAGCGTCTTGGGCAAGATCCTCAGGAGCTTTGCGGCGTTGCTAAGGTTGAGCCAGGGTTCGATCCTGTCATCGGCGGGCTTGAACACCGGGAGGTGGTAGCTCGAGCGCATTGATGTAACGCGCTCGCGGGTCCAGCGACTGCCGTTGCCCGTCTTGAGGCCGTTTCGGTTGAGGAGGCCGACAATCACATCGTCATTGGCGATCAGCACCAGTTGACGCACGGCTTGGATAATATCGGCGGAAGTGCTGTTGCGCTGTGCGCGCCGGCGCTTGGGCAATCGCAACCCGCTGTGAGCGCCACCCACCCAGTGGACGATGAGAACGATCTCGGGCGCCGCGTCATCTATATTGGCCACACCTCATGGACGAGGGTGCGTACAATGCGCTTCTTGAGGCGAGCATCCGTCGTCGGCGCACCCCAGACCGTTTTGAGGTTCGAGGCCAGTACGCCGAGCGAAGCTGGATCAGCAATAGGGCCGGGCGTCGCCGCATCATGCATGCGATCTTGTCCTCGACCTCCGCCGCTTGAGCGAGCGCTCTGTTCCAGCGCGCCTCAAGCTCACTCGCCACCAGCCGGTTCGCGGGGTCAGCGGCATCGTGTTGCCGGAAAGCCCCGTCGGCGGCATAGCTCGCCGCCTCCAGATCGCGACTGAGCGCAACCCGCACCTGATCCCGTCGTTCTCCGGCTTCCTCGGCGGCAGCGGTTGCAGCGCGATAGCGCCCAGGGCCGACGACGCTAAGTAGAGCTTCCTCGATTGCATCATCGACGCGCAATCCTCCGAAGGCGATGCAGTGAGCGCCGCCATTGTTCATCCAAGCGCGGCTGCGACTGTAGCACGGGATATGGTGCTTCATGCCTGAGTACCGGAGTGTGAGCTTGCGGCCGCAGCGCTCGCACCGGATCAGACCGGCCAGCAGCGCGTCTCCATGCTTGGGCGAGCCGTGATGCCGACCAGCGGTAACGTTGCTGCTGAACATCGCGCGGATCGCTTCGAACCTCTCCCAGCTCACATACCCGTCGTGGGTATGAGGCTTCAACGTCAACCATTCGTTCCGCGTCTTGCGGCGGATCTTCACGCTCATGCCCTCGGCGGTGTATCCCGCCCGCACAGCCGTCTTACCATACCCCGGACGGCCACCAGCGCGTCGTCCGTCACGGTCACCTGCCGGAGCGCGAGGTGATGACCGGCATCGGTCCGGTCGCCGTCCGCCAGCCGAGTGTACGCGATCGCGAGACGGCGCGACCGACCCGACCGCATCCGGTTCTCTCCGTCGATCTTGCCGCCCTACATGCGCCGCTCGAAATCGATCGAGACGTTGGTGCCGATGCTTTACCTGAAGCTGATGTCGGCCGGCGTTGACTTCTGCGAGGCGCGCGCGGCGCTGCTCGGCAAGGACGCTGCCGGGTTGTCGGCATCCGCCATCGGCCGCCTGAAGCACGGTTGGCTCGATGAGCACGCCGCCTGGCAGGAGCGCGACCAGTCGGCGAAGCGATACGTCTACATCTGGGCCGATGGCATCCATCTCCAGGCGCGCCTCGAAGACGAAAAGCAGTGCATCCTGGTGCTGATCGGCGCGACCCCGGAAGGCCGCAAGGAACTGGTCGGCTTCACCGATCGCGCCCGCGATAGCGCGCCAGGACTGGCGCGATCTGCTGCTCGATCTGAAGCGGCGCGGGCTCGACGTGGCGCCCCGGCTCGTCATTGCCGATGGCGCACTCGGGTTCTGCGGCGAGGTCTGGCCGAAAACGCGCGAGCAGCGCTGCTGGGTGCACAAGACCGCCAACCGCTACTGGCGTTCTACGACTTCCCGGCCGAGCACTGGAAAGACTTGCGGACGACGGATGAGATGGACAAGCGATTTTTTCATTATCGAGATGACGCTTGCTGGAAATCGCGTAAGTCCATTCTTTTGTTCGGCCGCGGCGCAGGTCATTCTTCCGTCCCGGCCATCAATCTTGCAGCCGCGGCGCGCAGGGGCGGTCAAGGCTGCCCGCACTTGCGGGCACCGCAAGGCTTGGCCTTGACCGGCCCGAGCAGGGTGGCACGCTGCATGGAACGGGACTGGCCAGGCTGGAAGTTGCCGTCAACTGCGATTATGGTTCCCGGGCGCGGGCGACCTCGTGGCGAAGCGTGACGCGTCGGCTGCAAGCGTCGCCGGACTGCCATGTTGTCTTGCCGAATTGAAGCGCCCGCTCTTGGCGACCGCGCTTTCCATTGCGAGACGAATTGTTCCTAGTTTCGCTCCGCCTGGGCGGCAATCAGAATCTCGCGGTCGCGCACGCCTTGATGTTGTAGGCATACGCTGGCCCACGCCGGCTGCCTTTCTGTTGCGGATGTCCGGCTTGAAGCTGCATCGCGCGGGTCTTAATGGCGACCAGT
>NZ_JADPIX010000107.1:0-4220 GCF_023073155.1 Bradyrhizobium sp. 45
CCGTGACGTCAACGAAGATGTGCGCGATCATGTCCGTGCGCTGGCCAATACGGAAGCCTTCGAGCAATCGCACCGCGAGCGCAAAAAGGTCGAGATGCGGTTTGCTCATATGAAACGCATTCTCAGGCTCGACCGGCTTCGGTTGCGGGGCCTGAATGGCGTCAGGGACGAAGTGCTGCTCACAGCCACCGCGCAGAACCTGAGGCGGCTGGCCAAGCTAATCTGCCGTCTCCCGCCACAACTGGCAGTCCCGTGCTGAAATCCACCAGCAAAATGGAAACCGCCGACACGCCGTACCAAAAAAGCCGCCGAAACTCCAAAGCCAAGCTCGCCCCCAAGTCAGAAACGAGTTTTGCAACACAATCCTCTCGAAAGCGGATATTGCGGCCCTCTGGGTCGAGGTCGGCCACGGGCCAGACTCGGAAGTCCAACTACGCAATCGCGACTTCCGCTTGGAATTAGGCGTCCTCCGAAACCGATTAGCGCACGCCCAGTTGCGCCGTTTGCGGTCAAGGTCGGGACGTTTAGCTTCTATCAAACTAGGCCGCCGCCGTAGGTGTAGGTGACCCAGTTGCCGGCTTCGGGATTACCGCTGATGGCCCAGGCCGATTCCCAAAACGATGGCCTTCTGACGTAGCGCGCCCTCGGTTCGCTTGGTCATCTTCGCGATTTTGATCACTGGCGTCCGCGCCTTGGAGTGCGCCTTCAATTCTTTGATGTCTTCCTTCGTCCACTCACGTCGAACGGTTTTCTTTGCCTTCTTGGCCACTCTGCGCTCCTTCAATGTTGAGGCAGCCGTTTAGCACAAAGTGTGTAGCGCGCATCCTTGCGCGCATGTTCTCCAACCGACGGGGAGGGCCGCCGATATGAGCTGCTGTTCGTCTCCGACGGCACGCCGGTGAACGTACGCCGCATCAGGCAGTCGGCGCCATCAATCCAGGATCCGTTCAACTGAGACGAGGGGATGCACCGCCATGGCTAAGAAGTTATCGCAACACGATTAGCCATCGCGGATTGGTGACGAGGACCGAGACACACAAGACATAGAGAACCCGCTGGCTGACAAGGTCGGCGGGGCTTTTCGAGAGGCCGTAACTACAGAGCTTCTCCGGCAGTAGCCGCCAACAACGCCGCCTCATTGTGTGAACGCTATCGTGCATAGAGTTCCCAATTACTTAACGGTTATAAAGACTTCCGGTCCGGCCTGCCTTCGATAGCGAGTGTGGCAGGCCAGCTACAGCAAAGCACTCACGATCGAGTACTATTGCAAGGCAGGTAGGCGAACTAGCGACTCTTAAAACTGATTATCTCTGGGGAGACTCGAATGAAGAAACTTATTGCGGTTGCAGCCGGAACACTGGCTCTGGGCCTATCGGCTCCGGCCAGCGCGGCGGATATGGCAGCGCGTCCCTACACCAAGGCGCCTCCGATGGTCGCCGCGATTTATGACTGGAGCGGCTTCTACATCGGCGCCAACGGCGGTTGGGGCTCAAGCCGCAACAGCTGGGATTCGGTTGCCCCCTTCCTGGTGGGTCCCGAAGGTTCGCACGATGCAACCGGCGGGGTTGCGGGTGGTCAGGTTGGTTATCGCTGGCAGACTGGCACCTGGGTGTTCGGCCTCGAAGCGCAGGGTGACTGGGCCGACTTGCGAGGCAGCAACCTGAGCACCCTGTTCGGACCGGGCTTCCGCAACGATTCACGGATCAATGCGTTCGGTCTGTTCACGGGTCAGCTCGGCTGGGCCACCAACAACGTCCTGTTCTACGTCAAGGGCGGTGCTGCCGTAACTGACAATCGCAACCGGATCTATTCGACTGCGACTGGCGCTGTGCTTGCCACCACCGGCGATGACACCCGTTGGGGCGGCACCGTCGGGGTAGGCCTGGAATACGGCTTTGCCCCCGGCTGGTCGGCTGGTGTCGAATACGATCATTTGTTCATGCAGGATCGTACGCTCGCATTCACCGGTCCCGGTGGCGTAGCATTCGGTGCGGATCGCATTCGTCAGGACGTCGATCTCGTCACGGTTCGCGTGAACTACAAGTTCGGCGGCCCCAGCATCGGCCGGTACTGAGCAGTATCACTGGAAACAACAGGGGCCGGCTCTTTGAGCCGGCCTTTCTCTTTTGGGGAGATTCAAATGACCAAAACGTACCGACCGGTCGCCCCTTCGAAATTAGCCGACGAGCTAAACAGCGCATTTGCTTCGGCTGAACCCAATACCATTTGTATGGCCATTGGGGAGGGACTTGCCAACTTCAACATTGCCGAGATGGCAAGACAGACGGGTTTAGGCCGGCAGAGTATTTATCGAGCTTTCAAAACCAACACACAGCTTCCGAATTTTTCCACGGTCCTTGCTGTGCTCACGGCCATGGGCTTGCAGCTCAAAGTAACTCCCAAGGGCGAGCGATCCACGGCTGCCACGGCTCGCGCAACGAAGACGTAGTCAACACTTAGGGGGCGAGCTAGCGAGAAGCACGATCGCTAGGATGTCGAGAATTTATTTTTACAAACTGACGGTGGACAATGGCGCGGCCCCGTGCATTAGAGCAGGACTTCTTTCTTTAGCAATCTGCAAGCCTATGATCCGCAAGACTGCAAGGGAGGGGGATTTGATCTTCGGTTTTGCTGCAAATTCGCTTCATAAGGACAACCGGTTAATCTACGCGGCTCGCGTCACCCACGCCCTTCATAACGGGCGGTATTTCAAAGATCAGCGCTATGCCAATCGAGAGGATTGCATTTACACATTTAAAGGCGGTCGATATCAGCGTCGAAAGAGCGCCAAACACCACGACAAGCCGACAGACCTTCGACATGATCTAGGCGATTTCCCCCAATACTCACGGGCAAACGTGCTTTTGAGCGCCGATTTCCGATACTTTGGGAAGTCGGGTAGCGACATTTACAAGGCGAGGTTTCCAGCGGTCGCTAATGCGGTGAAGGAGCTTGGCCGCGGTCAGCGAGTAAGACTTAGACCCTCTCTTCGGCTCGAACTTGAGGCAATGAAGGATTGGATTTGGCTGGAAACACCAAGAAAGGTAATGGGCAATCCTTCTCGCTCTTCGGCGTCCAACGTTTGTCACCGCACTAAATCGTGCGGTGTTGCTTGAGCTTCGAACGGCGATTTTTTGATTTGTCTTTAGGCTCGGTTTGCCCGGATTTGGAGGTGCCAGATGCAAACGACGTTGCCCAGTCTCTCCTGCCTTCGTTGCGACAATCTGATCGCGCCATCCGGGAGTTTTAGCAAAATACCTGTTGCCCGGCGATACGAACATTGCATCCGTCGGTGCGAGCCTTGCGGCGTGGGTGCCTCAAATGCCAAGACGGCTGGAGCGCAGACGTGGATTTTTCGGGAGCCGCTCGACAATATCCCGACGGAAATTCGCGATGGCGCAAAAACCGCGTTGAGAGGCGCTCTTAACCAGCGGAACCGGCAAACAAAGAAGCTAGGTTCGGTTTTTCGACTTCAAAGGATGCGATCACCTGGGTGGTGTTTGCTTATCTGACGCGCTCGCGAAAGCTCCTGCCCGCTCTAATGCGTGTGGGTCTGGTTGCATCAGAAGTCGGAAGCAAAAGCCCCACGGTCCTATTGTGGGGCGTCCCGATAAATGATCCCGAGCGAGGGAATTTGATCAAGGAAGAACTGCAGACGATCTGCAGGCACTTCAACGAACGTGAAACCTCATTCTCTGAGCCTGACGTAGTTGTTGATCTCGAAGATGGTGGACTGATTTTTATCGAGGCGAAATATCTGGCTGCAAACGACACTAAGCCTGCCAACTACTTGGGCTGGGTGAATTATGAAAAGGCTGCTTAAGCTGGGATTTCGACGGAGTTAGGCGTTCCGGACGTTATTAACTTGCCCGGAATTGGTGCTTGCTTAATCAGCTTGGTGGCGCCCGGCCTAGGACCTTGGTGAACTTAGCACCCGGCGCCTTGTTTTCCGCACCTGAAAGGGTGCTTTTAGATGGTTTTGCCGATGCCATAAAGGCGGGTCCAATTGCTAACTTCATGCGGCTGACTTGGTCCGATCTTCTAGATGACCTCAATGGGACACCAGCTTGGTTGGTTGAGTTCTGCCGAGGCCGTCGAGGTTTAATGAATTAGCCAATTGCTCGTAAGCGCGAATTTCCCTGCACCTTTTGCTTTTGAGTGCTCTGATGCATGAGGTGTCCACCAAAATAGGTGGACACCTTGTGATGGCAGACGATGAT
>NZ_JADPIX010000034.1:0-3852 GCF_023073155.1 Bradyrhizobium sp. 45
GTCAAGTAATCAGCAGCAGATCATAATGTGAAGGAGCACCACGTTTCCGGTGTTATGCTGGGATAGTGCGCGATCTCCTCCACATTATTGCCTTGCCGCTAAAGGGTATCGAGCCAGGCCAGAACGCTTTGGTCCTGTTTCCACGATGGTCGTTTTGCCGATCGTGACGGGCTTTCGAGGCGCTCCAACGCCAGGCGCTTTGTTTCCAGATTTGCCTGAGCGTAGTGGTTTGTGGTGTCGAGGCTGACATGGCCGAGCCAGCTTCGGATCACAGTGACGTCAACGCCTGCCGCTACCAGATGCACCGCCGTCGCATGACGGAAGCTATGAGGTGTTACGTGCTTTGAGGCCAGGCTCGGCATGATCTTCGCTGCCGCTTCGACGTATTGCGCCAGTTTGAAGCGGACGCCCGATGCGCCGAGCGGGACACCATACCGATTGACGAAGATGGGCTCGTCGTCGGCCCTCGGCTGTCGCATGAGCTGCGATCTTAGCAACGACACGGTTTCTGGCCAAAGAGGGCTCAGCCGTTCTTTTCGTCCCTTGCCGTAAAGACGCACGCAGGTTGGCGAGTCGAACCGGATCGCCCGCGGGCAAACATCGAGCGCCTCCTGGATGCGCGCGCCGGTATTGTAGAGGAAGCAGAAGAGCGCGTGGTCGCGTTGCCCCTCAATCGTCGA
Organism: Bradyrhizobium sp. 45; assembly: GCF_023073155.1. Classification (NCBI taxonomy): domain Bacteria; kingdom Pseudomonadati; phylum Pseudomonadota; class Alphaproteobacteria; order Hyphomicrobiales; family Nitrobacteraceae; genus Bradyrhizobium; species Bradyrhizobium sp. 45. The sequence continues at coordinate 681 of NZ_JADPIX010000034.1, forward strand.
GCGGTCGGGCTGCGCCAGAATGGCCTTCACCTCCTCGGGCTCCAGATAGCACGGCGCATGGATCGGCGCTTTCTTCATGGGCACGTGCAGAATCTGGGTGCATTGCTCGATAGCCGTCGGCTCGCGGTCAGCAACGAAGCTAAAGAAGCTACGTAATGCGGACAGGCGACAGTTGCGCGTGCCAATCGTATCTCCGCGTTCCTGCTCGGTGTATTGCAGGAAGGTCTTGACCTCGGAGGCCGTCAGGTCCCCCAGTGCGAGCTGGGCTATCGGCCGGCGTCGGCGTTGAGCCACGAACCTGAGGAACAGGCGCCATGTGTCACGGTAGGACCGAACGGTGTGCGCAGAGGCATTTCGCTGCTGAACCATCCACTCGTAAAAGAAGGCATGAAGCAGCCTCGGGAACGGGTCGACCGGTTTCATGGCTGCCCCCCCTCTGACGCGTGCAGGCAATGTGACGCGAACGTCCGGAAGCGTTCGTTTGCTTGCTGAAGGAGTTCCTGGGTGACCGTGATGTAAACCAGCGTCGAGTGGATATCGCGGTGCCCCAGATATGTCGCGAGGAATGGAAGCTTGTCCTGCGGATTGATGCCGGCGCGGTACCATTCGAGAATGCGGTTCACCACAAACGAGTGACGCAGGTCGTGGATGCGAGGGCCAGTCTTGCCTTTCGCCGCCTTGAGTCCGGCACGCCGCAGGATGTCGACAAGGCAACCGGCGATGGCGTGCGACGTGTAGCGCGCATTGCCCTGATCGTGCCAGAACAGGCCAGATTCGGGGCTTTGTGGCATCTTCGCCTTGCGTCTCGCCTCCAGATATTCCCGCAGCGCCGACAACGCACTGTCAGCCAATGGCAAGATCCTCGATTTGAAGAACTTCGTCTCCCGGATGGTAATCGTGCCAACCTGCAGATCGATATCGGCAAGGTTCAGGCGTGCGAGTTCTCCCAACCGCAATCCCGCGCAATAGGTCAGGACCAGCATGGTGTAGAGGCTGATCGGCCGCAACGGTGAGCGTGGAGAGGGGTAGGTCAGAGCGATGTCGAGGAGACGGCGAACCTCTTGCGCGCTGTAAATATATGGCCGACGCCAATGTCGCGCGACCTGTTGTGCAGGACGGGGATCCGGACGCCTTGGTTTGGTGCTGGGATCGAGATGATGCTGTGCCTTGGCCAAGGCACGAGCGAGCTTTTCGCATTCGGCGGCATGGTTGGCGGTTGATCGCGCGGCCGCCCAGTGCTGCAACATGATCGATACTGACTCTCCCGCCAACTCCGGATGCGCTTGCAAGAAGCGATCGAACCGCCAGAACCAGCGGGTCTGCGTCTGATAGCGATAACCTCTCGCCTGCATCAGCGCGATGTGGTTGCGCATGAGGTCGCCGAGAACACTGCTGAACGGTGGGAACTGCCGTAGCGCTTCGAGTGCCTGATCGGGATCGGGCGCGAGCAGCGACCGCACGATAGCCTTGTCGCTTTTCGCATGGTACTCGGCACGCAAATCAGCAATGGGATTGCTGACGATCAGCGCTTCCCCCACGAGGAAGTCGAGGAAGCGATTGACGATGCGGGCGCGATGCAGCAGCGTCGCCATGGGCCAGTGCATGGCATATTCGCGCAACCACGTTTCGAGCACTTCTCGGCCAAGCTGTCCGGGTGTGCGCTGATCCCGGACAACCACTTCCTGGAAGGTTCGGAGCGCCTGACGGTAATAGATCGGACTGGTCGAGCAGCGTAGCCGGAGCCGACCAAGATAACGGGCAATCGTTCTGCCATCGGTGTCGGGCCAAGCGTTCATGAGCGCACCTCCTGTCCCGGGATCTCTAGGGCGATTGCGCGCAGGTCCTCCGTGGCAAGTTTCAGGTAGGGGATCGTCGATTCCGTTGAACGATGACCCAATACGTCTCCGATCAGCTTTCGCGGGACCGACGCCCGTAGCAGACTGACTGCACGTGCATGCCGGAAGGTATGCGGGCCGCGTTTGCCGCTTGGTGTGACGCCTGCCGCCTCGATCCGCCGGCTGACTTCGTTATAAATGCGCACCATGGGAACGTAGGGTGCGCGGGTGCGAACAAAGATCTCCCGCACACCAGTTTCAGGGCGGCCGTGCCGGAGGTACTCGATCAGCGCTTCCCCAACGGCCTCAAACAAGGGCAGAAGAGAATGATCACCCGTTTTGGAGCGGCGGATGTGCAGAATGTCCGCCCGCCAATCGATGTCTTCTAACCGCAAACGGCTTATCTCGCCGGAACGTAACCCATAGGTCGCAAGAAGCTGAAGGATGGCATAGTCGCGCAAGCCCATCGGCGACCGGTCTTTTCGAACAGATTTCAGGACAATCGAGATATGATCCGAACTTAACGCGGACGGGATGCCTTCATAGGCATAGAGCAGCGGAGCAATAACGTGCTGGGAGAGATCGGCCGTGGTGCGACCTGTCCTGTGAAGATGTTTCAGCAGCGAACGAAGCCGCTCGGCGACATCTTTCAAGGATTTCCGCGTCAGCCCGCGAGCCCGCATATCCATGTAAATATCGAGATCGCGGACGGTCAGGCCTGCAAAATTGGCGTTCGAATGCTTGATGAGCCAAGCACAAAAATTTCGAGCTTCCCACAGTAAGGCGTCGACCGAGGCCGTGGCGAGCCCGCGTTCCTCCCGCAGCCATGTCTGATACTGATCGCACACCTCTCGACAAAGACGCCCGCCAGCATTGATGGCCGCAATTTCAGGTGGCCAGCGCTTCAACGCGAGTTTCAGCAGCGCGTGGATTCCTGATCTGGGAATGCCTATCCAATAGCGAGCTGGAGCGCGGCCATGACGCTTGCGAAATTGTCGAACCGCAAACCGCAGATAAGCCGTTACGTCGGCCGGCGTGACTGCTTCGAGAGCAATTTCGCGTACCGTCAGATACGCAAGAAAGTGGTCGGCGTTGCGGCAATAGTTATGAACTGCAACTCGGTTATATCGCAGTCGCGTGAGAGCATCCCTAAGCTCCGAGACAAGGGCGCTGTATCCATGTGTCATGAAGGCTTCCTCAACTGTGTTTGATCAACAGCCGAGGGTCTCATGCCGGAAATAATGCGCAGCAGATCGCAAGCCGTTTTAGCCGATCTCCACAAGCCGGCCGCGCTAAGAATCTTCCTTCACATTATGATCTGCTGCTGATTACTTGAA
>NZ_JADPIX010000029.1:0-3598 GCF_023073155.1 Bradyrhizobium sp. 45
CGTCGATCTCATCCTTCGGCCGCCGCCCCAGCAGTGCCCATATTGCCGAAAGAAAATCCTTGAAAAACAGCGGCGAAAACACATTCTGCCAAAGTAGTGCTAATAAGAACAACAGCCGAACTGAGGGATCGCGCGAAAAACTCATCCATTCAAACTGTGCCAGTAACAGGCGGACGCCCGGCTTACTATGAACTGGCGAGCGGAAGGAGCGGCTAAGAGGCTAGAACTTCCGCAGTGGGTCACAAGCCGCCCGATTACGCGGAAGGCCGCAGACTTCCGCTTTGCCTTGATAAGCCGACGTGCGTGCTGCCAGATTTGTTTGCCACCGATCAAAGCTCCCGCGACATCGCCGGATGCGTCCGGTTCTTGACCTTCACCCAATGCTTCTGCCGGCCGCCGCGGTATGGCCGATCGCGGTGCTTTGAGACTATGCCCTCAAGACCCATGCGGCAGGCGGCGCGGTACAGGTCAGGCCCGATCTCGCCCCGCTCGAAAGGCGCCACGGTGATGCCGTCAGGTCGGCGCGCCAGCAGTCTCTGCAGGTTTGTCTTTCGTAGGTGCAGCGGTTGGCCGCGAAGATCGTCGCCGCCCACGGCGAGGATGTCGAAGGCGTAGAGCTGCACCTCGTGGTCGTGCTTGCGCGAATGCAGCGCATTGAAATCGGAGATACCGTCAACGCCGAGGATCACCGCTTCGCCATCGACGACGAAATGCTTCTGCCGGTTCTTCAGTGCGGCCTCGGCGATCCACTGGTAGCGCTTGGTCCAATCGGTACCGTTCCGGGAAAGCAGCCGCACGCGTTCGTTCTCCCGGATGACGAGCATCCGGTAGCCATCGTGCTTTACTTCATGGATCCAGTCCGGCCCTGCGGGGACCTGCTTGCTGGCGGTCGCCAGGCAGAGCTCGTATGTCTTAATCATGCTCGAGCAGATAGATAGCTCGACGCCAAATTGCCAATCCCTGGTTCGCTCCACGGAATCCGCAGCTTGCATTCAAAGGCATCGCGCGATTAAATATCCGATTAAATATACAATTAAATATATTAAATGCTGGACGAGGTTTAAATTTGGATTATGATGGCGAGGCTTGGCGCCGGACGAACGCGTCAAGGACCTCAGAGAAGCGGCCCCATCATCCTGCCTCCTGCCCAAGCCCCCAAAGGATGTAAAGGCCGCTTCTTTGGGAAATTGGGAGACGAATCATGCAGCTCCTGTCATTAGGCGATTTGTTTTTCATCTCCGCAGCAGCCGGTACGCTCCTACTGATCGAGGTCGGAGTTTTGATCATTGTGGGCGTGATCTGAGCCGGACGTTTTCCGGTCAATTTCAATTTCAGCGCTTCCAGCGCGCGGACTGCACTTTATGCCATCGTTAGAGTCTACGCACTTCAGCACAGAGCTTTCCGAGCAGCGCTCCCATGGTCGTGGGCGTGCGCATGCTGCCTGCCTCTCTTCCACTCCTATTGAGAGCGCGAGTGGGCGGAGAACCATCAACGGCATGCCGGAGGTCGCGAATGACAACGCGGGCACCTGGCCTCTGCTACCGTTTCCTGATGGCTGGAACGCCACCTGTTGATCGGTGATGCGGCTGGTCCTGCGGTGCTCAGCACGTAGCAGGCGGGCGCATTTTGAAAGCTTTCGATTGCCCACCATCCGCCGGCTCCCAGGTCGGCGGGCTCTTCATTTGAGCGAAAGCCGCGCGTTGCACTCGGTGGGTGCATCTTGACACCAGTTAATGCAAAGGCTGTACTGGCTATATTCTACCGCGTTAGCGGCCTCGCAGTTTTTGTGTGTGTGTGATTATTTTAGGGGCGTTCCATGCGTAATTGTGCTCGCGCAGATGTCCTGCGCCGCCAGTATCTGGATGCACTCATCTCTGAACTTTCCGAACTCGAAGCCCTTCGCAACCGCGTGCTCGAAGCTGAGCAAAGAAGGATTGGCACGCCGCACCGACGGCGGAGAGGATCAGTCAGAAGAACAGCTAAAGTTCGCGGGCGCCGCTAACCTTCTGCGCTCCACAGACGACTAGTTGCCAGCTTCCCCTTGTAGGCCCAAGCTACATACAATTCGTGAGTCGGGGGGATTCATGGAACGGAAGCCGTTTGAGGGCATGTCCCTCGAAGAACTGTGGCAACTCCACAGCGTCGTTAATGACATTCTCGCCGCGAGACTCGTGGCCAAGAAGGCAGAGCTTGAACGACGATTGGAGCTGCTTAACCGGGACGACAAGCCGCTCAATTCATAAGGTCGTCTGGATCCTCGCGGCCCCCCATGTTCACGCTGGCGGGCTCTGTGCTAGCACCACGGGTGCCGTGCCGATCGTGCGGAACGTTGCGGCGTCGGTCGCAGGAGCAGCCTCTTAGCCGTTCCTGCGACCTTCACTTTCGAGGCTCCGGCGCTCTGATCCGAAATTGAATAGGCGGCCGGGAGCATGGGGGCTGGAAACCAAACCATGCCATGGCACTCCCGTAGTTGTCCCGACTCCATTATTGGAACGGGGTGTTCTACTGTGAGAACACCGGCGCGATTTAATACCAACCAATTTCAAGCTGCCCGGGATGGCCGCAGTGGGGCTGGAACCACGCTGCGGCCTTTCCCTTGCGCGAACCCATTTCTTTTTTGACCCGTTCTGAGGGGCCAATATTTTCTGCGGGGGATTTGTGAGCATTCAAAGTATCGTGGCGACTATCTTGGAGCGCGAGCTGGCAGCGCGCGGCGTGCAATCATTGCGGCATTCCGATTGCATGGAGATAGTGGAAAATCTAGTCGTCCGCTTGAGGGAGCTGGACCAGGAATTGGCCGCACGAAACATCCAGCCAAGCTAGACCTTCCCGCCATCGCAAGAGAGAGACGGCCCCGGCTTCAGGGGGGCTTTTAAGGTTAGGCCGGGGCCGCTCCGCCAGCTCGGGCGGCGAGCCAGCGCGGATTCAAGCGGAAACGCCCCCGGCAGGTTCCTTAAGGCGCCAACAAATCCTCGCCCGGCGTCAGCAGCCGCACGTAGGTACCGCTCTCGTGCAGCTCCAGCCAGCCCTTCTCGACAGCACACCTGATGCCGGCGCCGAACTCTGCGCCGCTTGCCTTGAGCGTGTAGAGGAAGGGGTAATTGATCTTCTCGATATGAATTCTGCCGTCCTGTACCGCCTCGACGCCCGAAACCAGCTGAACGAGCTTACGCGCGGCGACTTCCGGATTGGCAAAAGGGCGTTCGGTGACGTGCTTCATCGCTGGAATCAAAACCTCAAGCGCCCATGCTTGGCCTGAGTTGCCCGCGGCTGTCATGCCAGTTCGGCACGATATGCACAGATCCTGCGGCGCCGCATGCCGAGCAGACCATGCGCAAGCCGACGCGCGACCACGGTTGATCCTGCGGGAGGGTATCGAGCCGCACGTCCACTCTGCGATCGCAGCGCCCGTTCAGGCACTGGATGCTGCAGGTCACATGCCCGTCAGCCAACCATTCCACGGGGCTGCGGGGCGGATAATGGCCGGCCCATTTTGTGTATCGTAAGCGCGAATTTCCCTGCACCTTTTGCTTTTGAGTGCTCTGATGCATGAGGTGTCCACCAAAATAGGTGGACACCTTGTGATGGCAGACGATGA
>NZ_JADPIX010000088.1:0-3417 GCF_023073155.1 Bradyrhizobium sp. 45
AGTATGCACTGTGTCCATTCTAAGCCTAACGGTCGAAACCGAACCGCAGACTCGCAGATCACACCGTCATCCGGTAGGTGGCCGCTGAACAGCGCTTACGCTGAATCAGATCAACCAGACTTATTTGTCGCTGCCGCGGCTGGATGATGAACTCGTCACGCAAGCTGCCGCAGCATCAATCAGAATTTCTCATTTACAATTGCAACGTATGCAACGTGAAGGGTTATTGGTGATTTTGAACCATCCAATATGACGCGGAGACTCCTGGGATGGTATCCAGCACCAATCAGCGTTCCGGTTTTGCCGCACAACCGTGGCCCCGCTGAGGGCCTTACCTCGATGCGAGAGCCAATCGTAAATTGGCCTTCATTGTAAGTGGCGCTTCCATCGCTCGTGCCTGCACCAAATCGGTGCTTCCGGGTCCCGAAGAGCGTGGTTTGCCGCTTCATCATTAGGTCATGTCCAACAAAGATTCCTCGCCAGCGGCTTTTGCCCCAGCGGCCGCTATACGTTACCCAACAACCGTGCTCCCACGTTTCATGTAGGCTCGCGAGCCGCCGCGATGTGAGGCCACTCATTAGCAGGCGTACCGTGCGTCCAGCCTGCATCCCTTCTCAGCGAATTTGGCTTTGGCGGGTGGGTTTTGCTGGGCCAGCGCTGCCGATGATTAGAGCGGCGCGACGGTTGAAATCGCGAACAGAGTTAGGACTGCGAGCATGATCGATTTCATCGCAGATACCCCTTCTTGACCCGACCGAATTTGTCTGCCATTTTAAATACACCAAATTTAAATATACTCATTTAAAAATAGCCTCTTCAAGAGGTATTTTCAGGCGTATTGCACCCATTCATCGGGATAAAAGATGATCGACGAGAAGCTTGTTCGTTTGCGCATTTATCGAAAGAACGTTGAGCGGTATTTGGGCCTGCTTCAAACTACGCTGACTGAGATTGAACGGCAGTATGTTGAGAGGCGCCTGACCGAAGAACAATCAGCCATGGAGCTGCTGTCTGCCTCGTCGTTTCAGATAGCCGTCGAGGCTAATGGTGCCAGACAAGCATGCAGCCGCCAGCCCGGCTTCAACGCCGCAGAAAAGAGCTAACAACGGTCAACCGAGATCCAATGCGCCACTGGTCCGCAAGTGAGATGCACAGAGATCACCGCGAGAGCGAATGCACCTACGGGCCGATATGCAGATCAATGCTGGCATGGCCTAAATTGGATCCAGATCTAAAGGCCGGCATTCTCAATCGTGGGAGAACGTATCGGCGACGCCCTCGCGCCAATGCTCTGGACCTGCTGTTGCTGTCTGCCCGCTTGATCCGGGACTTAGGTCAAACTAACTCTTCGACGTATCTCGTAGCACAATTTGAACAGCTTTGCGGATTCGCTCACCTTGGCTAGGGTCGAGCGCTTCCTCCAAGTGATAAATGCGGCATAGCAGGCCGTTGATACGCCTTACAATAAGGCTGTTATTGGAATGCCGGTTGCGCGCGTGCACTAGTTGACGGCGCACCTCGATGATGTCCATGCGACGAAAAGTTCTCGGTTGCACCATGCGAGTTGGACTCTGGCGGTGTGTCCGGCTGGATGCGGGACTATTCAGATCAACTCGTCCCGCCGCCGTACACGTACTATCGCGCCACATAACGCGCGAGCGCATTGTTGCGCGTCGAACGATCAACAGACTTCAAACCAATACAGCTTTGCCTGCAAAAACGCTTTTCAGTCCGTCGATCGGGTGTTATTAACATTAAATGTGATTAATTAGCAAATTTATTCATGGGGTCGCGGATTTGAATACCCCATTAAACCCAATGCTTGATGTTGCTGCATCTGAGGCCGCGTGGGGGTCCTTTGGCCTCCTTGAGCCTGGCCCAACTGATTCACTCATCATTCCGGACGCACATCTCTTATTCTCGGGCGAATATGCACGTTCGGGCCCCGATCTCATCATTTCTGATCCCAACCATCGGGTCTCGATTCACAACTACTTTCTCGGTGAGAAGCGTTCGCCGCTCATTTCGGCAGACGGCGCGCAACTCGATGCGAGAGTCGTCGAAGCGCTGACGGGCTATCAAACCTTTGCTCAAGCCGGAGGAAATGCGGCGCCTGTAAAGGTCATCGGCCATGTCGCCACCATAACGGGAAGCGCCAGCATCGTTCGCAATGGCGTTACCATCGAAGCGAACAACGGGGACGTGGTCTATCAGAACGACGTTGTGCAGACTGGAAGTGGCTCTACCATCGGCCTGGTTCTAATCGACGGCTCAACGTTCAACCTAAGTGCAAACGCTCGCTTCATGTTGAACGAATTGGGGTATGAAGGGCAGAGTAGTGCGAGCGGTACCTTAGTCAGTCTGACGAGTGGCGCGAACCATTCGATGTTCACTCTCGTCCAAGGCGCGGCCAGCTTCGTCGCTGGCCAGGTCGCCAAAACGGGTGACATGCAGATCGCGACGCCAAGTGCCGTGATTGGAATTCGCGGTACCGCAGTTCTTCTTAACGTCGATGCGGTGGATGGGCAGGTCTCGATCTCGGTTGCCGATCAGCAAGATGGTCAGATTCATTCCGTGCAGGTCTTCAAATGCGTCCCAACTAACTTGCTTCAAGGCGTTTGTACCGCGGGGGATCCAATCGGAATAGTTACCAGCGACGGTCCATCGCTGACCATCACGCCAACTGCCAATTTCGAGGTGATCACCCAAGCCATCAGTAAGAGCCCAGGCCAGGTCGCGCAGGAATTCAGCGCTTTCCAGCAGGTGTTGACGACCTACGATATCGGCAAACAGATCGCCCCAGACACTCCGGCACCTAGCGACGGCAAGCGAGGAGATGCCGATACAAAGTCGCTGCAGAAGTTCGCTGGGAGTCCTCCACCATCACCTACCGAAGCCTCGACCACCGTCATTGCAGACGACGTGAAGGGCCAAGCGGGTGGCGGATCGATCACTCCGGTTTTTGTGACCCTAGCTTCCGTCACGGGAAGTTCTGCGTCCGCATCGAAACCGCTCGTCCCCGTTTTGGATACGCCGCAAGCTGTTGTCGCGACTTCGTTCGGACCTGTAATTATCAGCAGCGCAGGCGGTCCAATCAACCAAGGAAGTCAGACGATCAGCGGAACTGTTGATGCCGCTTTCGTTGGAAGCACGGTGACGCTGTATGACACCTACAACGGTGTCACCACGCAAATTGGAACGGTTACTGTCCGCTCTGGCGGCGTTTGGAGCATAGCAGTCACGCTGGCAGGTGACGGCGACCACAGCATCGTGGCTTTGGACCCTAACGCCAACGTTACCACGAGCGGATCCGTTGTTTTCACCCTGGACACGGCGGCGCCGACGGTTGCGATCACCAGCACCGGCGGACCGGTCAACCAGGCCAGCCAGACCATCACCGGCACGGTCGACGTCGCC
>NZ_JADPIX010000089.1:0-508 GCF_023073155.1 Bradyrhizobium sp. 45
GAAGTACGAGAAGGCCGCCGATTGCCTGAGCAAGGATCGAGACACGCTACTGGCGTTCTACGACTTCCCGGCCGAGCACTGGAAACACTTGCGGACGACCAACCCCATCGAAAGCACCTTCGCCACCGTTCGCCACCGCACCATCCGATCGAAGGGCTGCCTGTCCAACAAGACGGCACTCGCGATGGTCTTCAAACTGCTCGAGGCCGCGCAGAGAAGCTGGCGTCGTCTCGATGGCCACAACCAGTTGCCAAAACTCGTTGTCGGTGTGACATTCAATGATGGGATCGAGGTCATCGCCAAGCCGACCGACCGCCAGCCCATAACCGCCGCCGCCTGACCGGCTCCGGCCATCACCAAAATTTGGCGATAGCTCATCTGCCAACGAACCAGACCGGCCCGGCGCGCCAAGACGATCGACGCATTATCAGCGGTATCATTCACATGCTCCAGTGCGGCGCACGCTGGCGCGATTGCCCGTCCGACTATGGCCCTTACACGACGATCT
>NZ_JADPIX010000117.1:0-3262 GCF_023073155.1 Bradyrhizobium sp. 45
TCATGGATGATCTGTTGCGGGAGTTTTTGACGGAAACCAGCGAGAGCCTGGACACCGTGGACAATCAGCTGGTGAAGTTCGAGCAGGAGCCGAACAACGCCAAGATCCTGGATAACATTTTCCGGCTGGTCCACACCATCAAGGGCACGTGCGGCTTCCTCGGATTGCCGCGACTGGAAGCGCTGGCGCATGCCGGCGAGACGCTGATGGGCAAATTCCGTGACGGCATGCCGGTGACGGGGCAGGCGGTGACGGTGATCCTGTCCTCGATCGACCGCATCAAGGAAATTCTGGCCGGGCTGGAGGCGACCGAAGCCGAGCCCGAGGGCACCGACCGCGATCTCATCGACAAGCTGGAAGCGATGGTCGAGCAGGGCATGGCCGCCATGGCGGCCGGCGCTGCTGCTGCTGCCGTTGCCGAAGCGCCGCCGCTGGTGCCGGACGCGCCTGTCGCCGTCGAAGCCGCGCCGACCTCCGGCGTGCTGGCCGACCAGAGCCTGGAGCGTCCGCTGCGTCCGGGCGAAGTCTCGCTCGACGAGCTCGAGCGTGCCTTCCGCGAGACCGCGATCGAAGTGCCGGTCCCGGTTGCCAGGGCCGAAGTCAAGGCGGAGCCTCCGCCTGCCGCTGAAGCCCCGGTGCCTGTTGCCAAGGAAGCCGCGAAGGAGACCAAGGCGAAGGACAAGGCCGCGCCGAAGAAGTCGATCGCCGACGAAGGCGCCGCCGAGGGAGCCAGCATCGCCAACCAGTCGATCCGCGTCAACGTGGATACGCTGGAGCATCTGATGACCATGGTCTCGGAGCTGGTGCTGACCCGCAACCAGCTGTTGGAGATATCCCGCCGCAACGAGGACACCGAGTTCAAGGTGCCGTTGCAGCGGCTGTCCAACGTCACCGCCGAGCTGCAGGAAGGCGTCATGAAGACGCGCATGCAGCCGATCGGCAATGCCTGGCAGAAGCTGCCCCGCATCGTTCGCGACCTCTCGAGCGAACTCGGCAAGCAGATCGAGCTGGAGATGCACGGCGCCGACACCGAGCTCGACCGCCAGGTGCTCGACCTGATCAAGGACCCGCTCACCCACATGGTGCGCAACTCCGCCGACCATGGCCTGGAGACCCCGGCCGAGCGTCTCGCCGGCGGCAAGGGCGAGCAGGGCACCATTCGCCTGTCCGCCTATCACGAGGGCGGCCACATCATCATCTGCATCGCCGACAACGGCCGTGGCCTGAACACCGACAGGATCAAGGCCAAGGCGATCTCCTCAGGTCTGGTCACCGAGGCCGAGCTCGAGAAGATGAGCGAAGCCCAGATCCACAAGTTCATCTTCGCCCCGGGCTTCTCCACTGCTGCCGCCATCACCTCGGTGTCGGGGCGCGGCGTCGGCATGGACGTGGTGCGCACCAATATCGACCAGATCGGCGGCACCATCGACATCAAGTCGGTCGCCGGTGAAGGCTCCTCCGTTACCATCAAGATCCCGCTGACGCTCGCCATCGTCTCCGCGCTGATCGTGGAAGCCGCCGGCGACCGCTTTGCGATCCCGCAGCTCTCCGTGGTCGAGCTGGTGCGGGCCCGCGCCAACTCGGAGCACCGCATCGAGCGCATCAAGGACACCGCGGTTCTCAGGCTGCGCAACAAGCTGCTGCCGCTGATCCATCTCAAGAAGCTGCTCAAGATCGACGACGGCGCCGTCTCCGATCCCGAGAACGGCTTCATCGTGGTGACGCAGGTCGGCAGCCAGACCTTCGGCATCGTCGTCGACGGCGTGTTCCACACCGAAGAAATCGTGGTCAAGCCGATGTCGACGAAGCTGCGCCACATCGACATGTTCTCGGGCAATACCATCCTGGGCGACGGCGCGGTCATCATGATCATCGACCCCAACGGCATTGCCAAGGCGCTCGGCGCCGCCGGCTCCTCGGCCCATGACATGAACAGCGAGAACGGGACGCACAGCATCGGATCGGGCGAGCAGACCACCTCGCTGCTGGTGTTCCGCGCCGGCTCGTCCCAGCCCAAGGCGGTCCCGCTCGGGCTCGTCACGCGCCTGGAAGAGCTGCCGGCCGACAAGATCGAGTTCTCGAACGGCCGCTACATGGTGCAGTACCGCGAGCAGCTGATGCCGCTCGTTGCCATGGAGAGCGTCACCATCGCGAGCCAGGGCGCCCAGCCGATCCTGGTGTTCTCCGACGACGGCCGCTCCATGGGCCTCGTCGTCGACGAGATCATCGACATCGTCGAGGAACGGCTCAACATCGAGGTCGGCGGATCCTCCTCCGGCATTCTCGGCTCGGCCGTGATCAAGGGCCAGGCCACCGAAGTGATCGACGTCGGCCACTTCCTGCCGATGGCGTTCGCCGACTGGTTCACCCGCAAGGAGATGAAGCCGTCGCTGCACTCGCAATCGGTGCTGCTGGTCGACGACTCGGCGTTCTTCCGCAACATGCTGGCCCCGGTGCTCAAGGCCGCCGGCTACCGCGTCCGCACCGCGCCGACCGCGCAGGAGGGCCTCGCGGCGTTGCGCGCGCAGAGCTTCGACGTGGTCCTGACCGACATCGAGATGCCCGACATGAACGGGTTCGAGTTTGCCGAGACCATCCGCTCCGACAGCAATCTGGGCGCGATGCCGATCATCGGCCTCTCCGCGCTGGTGTCGCCGGCGGCGATCGAGCGCGGCCGTCAGGCCGGCTTCCACGACTATGTCGCCAAGTTCGACCGTCCCGGTCTGATCGCGGCGCTGAAGGAACAGACCGCGGGCGCCGCCGGTGCCTCCGAGCTGAGCCGCGCAGCAGCGTAACCAGCGGGATCAGGAGATACGCACATGACCAAGAAGACCCAGTCCGGCGAAGGCGCCATGGTCGAATACGTCACCGCGATGATCGGCGGCCAGCTGTTCGGCCTGCCGATCTCCCGCGTCCAGGACGTGTTCATGCCCGAGCGCGTCACCCGCGTGCCGCTGTCCTCGCGCGAGATCGCGGGCGTGCTGAACCTGCGCGGCCGCATCGTCACCGTGGTCGACATGCGCGCCCGGCTCGGCCTGCCCAAGCCCGAGGACGGCAAGATCCCGATGGCGGTCGGCGTCGACCTGCGCGGTGAATCCTACGGCCTCCTGATCGACCAGATCGGCGAAGTGCTGCGGCTCGCCGAGGACGGCATGGAAGAAAACCCCGTCAATCTCGACCCCCGCATGGCCAAGCTCGCCGGCGGTGTCCACCGTCTCGACGGCCAGCTCATGGTCGTCCTCGACGTCGATCGCGTCCTCGA
>NZ_JADPIX010000037.1:0-506 GCF_023073155.1 Bradyrhizobium sp. 45
AGCCGAAAGCGCTTGCGTAGGACATAAAATCTTCGCTGCATCGGGGCGCGAAGCATGGCAGACTCGGGCCAATGAGTGATTTGCCTGATGAACTGCCGAACGATCCAGCCGAGTTGCGCGTCTTTGCCGCGGCTCTGCTGGATCGCTGCGCCAGGCTCGAGCGGTTGCTCAAGCTTGCAAAAGACGCGCAGTTCGGTCGATCGTCGGAAAAGCTTGACGGTGATCAGCTCCAGCTTGTTCTGGAGGATATCGATCAGGCTGTCGCGGCTCTCGAAGCAGCCGAGGACCGCGCCAATCCCAAAACACGCGAGAAGAGAGCTGCCGAGCGCAGGGTCAATCGTGGCAAGCTGCCGGAGCATTTGCCGCGCATCATCGAGACCGTGATGCCCGCTGCAACCTGCTGCCCGTGCTGCGCAGGCGACCTTTTTGAGATCGGTCACGATGAGAGCCAGAGGCTGGACGTCGTACCGGCGCAGTATCGCGTTATCGTCACCCGCCAATCCCGC
>NZ_JADPIX010000052.1:0-506 GCF_023073155.1 Bradyrhizobium sp. 45
AGCCGAAAGCGCTTGCGTAGGACATAAAATCTTCGCTGCATCGGGGCGCGAAGCATGGCAGACTCGGGCCAATGAGTGATTTGCCTGATGAACTGCCGAGCGATCCAGCCGAGTTGCGTGCCTTTGCCGCGGCTCTGCTGGATCGCTGCGCCAGGCTCGAGCGGTTGCTCAAGCTTGCAAAAGACGCGCAGTTCGGTCGATCGTCGGAAAAGCTTGACGCTGATCAGCTCCAGCTTATTCTGGAGGATATTGATCAGGCTGTCGCGGCTCTCGAAGCAGCCGAGGACCGCGCCAATCCCAAAACACGCGAGAAGAGAGCTGCCGAGCGCAGGGCCAATCGTGGCAAGCTGCCGGAGCATTTGCCGCGCATCATCGAGGACCTGATGCCCGCTGCAACCTGCTGCCCATGCTGCGCAGGCGACCTTTTTGAGATCGGTCACGATGAGAGCCAGAGGCTGGACGTCGTACCGGCGCAGTATCGCGTTATCGTCACCCGCCGCCCCAAA
>NZ_JADPIX010000032.1:0-504 GCF_023073155.1 Bradyrhizobium sp. 45
AGGAGTTAGGTCCCAGCGCCCCGCTGCACAATTGCGAAATGCGCATGGGTAACACCATAGGGAGTTTCGCTTTCCGGGACGCGGCAAGCGCTGCGGCGATCTCGGAAGTGTGGGGCTCGGCTTGACCTAGAAGCTCAACAGCTACGTGATGAAGCCGGGTCATTTCCGCCAGGACAAACGAGACAGTCTGCTTAGGAAGGCCCGGCAGAACGAATTCACGTCTCAGATAACCGAGTGGCTGACCTTGCCAAGATGGCAGCCACCGAAATAGGGCGCCTCCGTTGGCGCATGAGTGGCGGCTCAAACGAGCATCCACATCGTAAACGCGGCGCAGAGGCAGATCGTGCCCACGACAGTCATCCGGCAAAGAAGCGCTCGGTCCGGTCCATGTCGATCATCTTCGAGATCGATCCACGCCCATAAACGTTTAAAGCTGCACGCTGGCTCCTGCTTGCGCGCGTCGCAATCTGTCAGAGCTTACGTCCCATTAGACGGTGTGAGCGC